>CABXTP010000009.1 GCA_902515175.1 uncultured Pelagibacteraceae bacterium | reverse complement strand
CATTTGATGACGTAGATGATGCAATTTTATAAGCTAAATAAATTAAGAATACAGTACCAATATACTTAATTACGATTTGGATAATTGGAAATAATTTAAAAAAATTAATCAACCCAACAGTTAAAAAAATAACGAGTGAAGTAAAACCTAATGTAACTCCTAAAATATGGGGAATGGTTTTTGTAATTCCAAAATTGAAGCCAGAATATGATGCAACAACATTATTTGGACCAGGTGTATAAGCTGTGACAAACCAGAATAAAGCTATTGAAATAATTTCAGGGTGCATATTTATGCTATTGGCAAACCATTTTCGGACTTTTGGGATGGATGAACTAAAATTACTTTTCCATCTTTATCTATAGATCCTAAAATTAAAACTTGTGAAACGACACCAGCAATATTTTTTTCAGCAAAATTACAAACCCCAATTACTTGTTTTCCAATCAAATTTTCCTCATTATAATAATGAGTAATTTGAGCTGAAGATTGTTTAATTCCTATCTCGCTTCCAAAATCAACTTCAATTACAAGTGAAGGTTTTCTAGCTTTCTCATTTTTTTTGACAGAAACTACAGTTCCTACTCTTATGTCAACTTTATCGAAAATGTCGTATGTTATTTGTTCTTTCATAAATGGAGTATTTATATTAATTATTAGTTATGAGTACAGAAATTAATTTTGAAGAATTATACAACAATTCAGTCAAAATTTTGACTGATCTAATTGGATTTAGAACTATTTCTGGAGAAGATAATAGTGAATTAATAAATTATTGTGAAAATTATCTTAATAAATTAGGAGCTACTTCATTTAAAACATTTGATAGTGAAAAGAAAAGAGTGAATCTTTTTGCTACTTTAAAAGCAAAAGAAATAAATGGAACTAAACCAATTATATTATCTGGGCATACAGATACTGTGCCAGTTTCAAAAAGTTGGAGCACAGATCCATTTAAAGCTACTATCAAAGATGACAAGCTTTACGGCAGAGGTGCTTGTGATATGAAAGGCTTTATCGCTTGTACGTTAGCTTATGCTCCAGTTTATTCAAAAATTAATTTGAACAGAGATATTCATTTTTCATTTACCTTTGATGAAGAAACAGCATGTCTTGGCGCACCTATATTGATAAAAGAATTAAAAAAAAGAAATATCTTAGATGGTATTTGTATAATTGGTGAACCTACAAAAATGAAAATCATAGATGCTCATAAAGGTTGTTATGAATATACGACTTATTTTGAGGGTTTAGCAGGTCATAGTTCAGCTCCACATAAGGGTGTTAGTGCAGTTGAGTTTGCAGCAAGATATTCAAATAAATTAATTGAGCTTAGAAATGAACTTAAAAAAAGAGCTCCAAAAGATTCGATTTTTGATCCACCATTCTCAACTTTACAGGTTGGAGGAATATTTGGAGGAATAGCTCATAATGTAATCGCAGACAAATGTCATATTAATTGGGAAACAAGACCAGTAGTGAAAGAAGACGGTATTTTTTTAAATAATGAAATAGACAAATATGCAAATGAGAATCTTTTACCAGAAATGAAAAAAATATTTCCAGATTCTAAGATAAGAAAAGAAATTATAGGTGAAGTTACAGGATTTGATCGTGTTAAAAAATCAGAAGCATGTGAATTGGTTGCAAGTTTGACTGGGGATAACTCTAGAGAAGTAGTTTCATTTGGTACTGAAGCAGGATTATTTCAAGAAATTGGAATAAGCACAGTAGTATGTGGACCCGGGTCAATTGAGCAAGCGCATAAAGTCGATGAATTTATAGAATTAAATGAACTGAGAAAATGCCTTAAATTTTTAGATGGTTTAAAAAAACAATCAACAGTAAATTAACTCCACCCTCCTACTGCTTTAACCTCTAAAAATTCATCCAAGCCATGTTGTCCAGCTTCTCGACCAATTCCGGAGTGTTTAAATCCTCCAAAAGGTGCGTCCACTGCTATTCCTGCGCCATTTACATCAACCATTCCAGATCTTACTCTTCTTGATACTCTTTTAATTTTTTCTGAGTCTTGAGTTTGAATATAATTTGTTAAACCATATGGAGTATCATTTGTAATCTTTATAGCCTCTTCCTCATTTTCGAATGGTATTACTGATAGAACTGGTCCAAAAATTTCTGTTCTAGCGATTTCCATATTATTATTAACGTCTGCAAAAACTGTTGGTTTAACAAAATATCCTTTTTCTAAACCATCTGGCTTTCCCGGTCCACCTGCAATTAACTTAGCACCCTCTTCAATTCCTTTTTTAATTAAAGATTGAATTTTATTATACTGAGTTTCAGAAATTACTGGTCCTATATGTTCACCTTCTTTTTTTGGATCTCCTACTTCAAAATTTTCTGCATATTTTTTTAATCTTTCTAAGGCTTCATTGTACACTGATTTTTCAACAAGCATTCTTGTAGGTGCATTGCATGATTGTCCAGAATTTCTAAAACATCTTAAAGCACCTCTTTCTATTGCATCTGGATCAGCGTCTTTAAAGATAATATTTGCTCCTTTGCCACCTAATTCTAAACTTACTCTTTTAAAATCTTTAGCAGCATTTTGAGAAATTAATGCTCCTGCTCTGGTTGATCCAGTAAATGAAATCATATGTATATCAGGATGACTTGTTAGTGCATCCCCAGTAGTTGCTCCATCACCATTAACTAAATTAAATACTCCTGCAGGAAATTTGGTTTCATCAATAAGCTCAGCAAGTATCATTGAGGATAGTGGAGCTAATTCAGATGGTTTTAAGACCATTGTACATCCAGAAGCTAATGCAGGCATTACTTTTAAACAAACTTGGTTCATTGGCCAATTCCATGGAGTAATTAATGCACAAACGCCTTTGGGTTCATAAATAAGTCTTTGATTAGGAGCGTGTTCTCCTAATGGTTTTTCAAACTCAAAATTTTTTAAATATCTTATAAATGATTTTAAGTGAGCAGCACCTGTTCCAGCTTGAAGTTTCGTAGCAAAATCTTTTGGCGCTCCCATTTCAGTTGTAATTGCACTTGCTATATCGGCCCATCTTTTTTTATAATTTTCATAAAGTTTCTCTAGTAATTTTATTCTCTCATCTTTTGATGAAAATGCCCAAGAACTGTAAGCTTTTTTTGCTGCATTCACAGCGTCATTAACATCATCTTTATTACCCAATGTTATGACTGCACAATTTTCCTCAGTTGCAGGATCAATCACTTTGATTTCTTCTTTACTTTTTGGTGTTACCCATTTTCCATTAATATAAAAATTTTTTTTATTTTCCATTGGGTATTCCTAACCTTTCTTTATTTTTTTGCAAATAAATTTGTTAATTCATAAACTATAGTAGCAGCTGCAAGCGATGTTACCTCAGCATGATCATAAGCGGGTGACACCTCAACAACATCTGCAGAAATTAAATTCATACCTGATAAGCCTCTAATTACGTTAACCATTTCTCTAGATGTCATGCCAGCAATTTCAGGAGTACCAGTACCAGGAGCAAAAGCAGGATCTAAAACATCAATATCAATTGATAAATATAGTGGATTATCTCCTACTCTTTTTTTTATTTTTTCAACAATTTTATTAGTGCCTTCAGTTTGAAACTCATCACAATGAATTATCTTAAATCCAAAACTTTCATCATTTTTTAGATCTTCTCTGCTATACAATGGACCTCTAATTCCAACATGCATTGAGGCATCATCCATAAATAAATTTTCCTCGCGAGCTCTTCTAAAAGGTGTCCCATGCGTGTAAGGCGCACCGAAATAAGTGTCCCAAGTATCGAGATGTGCATCGAAATGAACTAATGCAACAGGGCCATTATTAATTTTGTTGATTGCCTTTAATAAAGGAAATGCAATTGTGTGATCTCCACCAAGACTTATAATTCCACCTACTTTATTCAATAAATCTACTGCACCAACCTCTATCTGTTTGATTGCTTCATCTATATTAAATGGATTACAAGTGATATCCCCTGCGTCAGCAACTTGTTGAACTTTGAAAGGTTCTACATCATAGCTTGGATGATAATTTGTTCTTAAATGTCTTGAGGCTTGTCTAATACTTTGAGGTCCAAATCTTGCACCTGGCCTATAACTTGTTCCTGCATCAAATGGTATGCCAACAATTGCAACATCACAACTTTCAACATCTCTCAGTTCAGGTAGTCTTGCGAATGTTGAAGGGCCTGCAAACCGTGGCACTTTAGTTCCACTTACCGGCTGGATTGGATCTTTATTTCTTTTTTTTTTCACAGTAAAATTGTATCACATTCTTTTAATTTGGAATATCTTCTAAATATAAGTTTATGAACATAATTAGAATAATTGTATTATCTTTGTTTGTCTTTACTCAATCTCAAGCTGATACAATTTATAATCTAATTAAAATTCCTAATCTTGAAATTTATAACCTTAATACCTCAAACAAACTTAGATACTTATATGCTAAACAACCATTCACCATTGGGGTGGATAAGAATATTAATTGTTATAATTCAGAAAAAAAAGTTTTAGATGAAAAATACAAAATAATTAAAGAAAATTTAGATAGATATGATCAAAAATTTTTAAAAAAAATAAATCTAAAATATATTGTTCTTTGTGAGGATTTATCCATTTCAAAAATTAATACTGCAGGAATACCAGACAATATAATGAAAACTTTAATACTAGATGTTAAATTTGATGAGAGTTATTTTGAAAGAGTAATTCATCATGAGGTATTCCATATTATCAATGACAGCTTTAAAGAAATATTTGATCAAAAAATATGGAATAATTTTAATGTTGAAGAATTTAAATATGCCAAATGCTCTACTTGTACAGATAAATTAGGACTGGATACATACTCTAATACAAGTGGTTTTTTTACTGAATATTCAAAGTCAACTGCTTCTGAAGATATGGCTGAAGTATTCTCTCACTTAATGACTGGATCAGATCTGAAAAATATTGACCCCATTTTAGAACAAAAGATACAATTTATAAGAACAAACCTATTGAAAATTGATCAAAATTTTATTCTATGATTAAAAAGATCAAAGCTTCTAGATCAGAAAAAATAATTCTTATTTTTATTATTGTATTAGCGATATTTTCTTTAAGTTTTTTTTTTGCAATAAAAGATAAATGTCTATTTGTTAAAGATTACGATCCAAAAAAAATTAAATTTGATAATCCTGAAAACATTGCAGTACTAAATGTTCCTTGTGGCAATGTCATAATTGAGCTTTATCCTGACATTTCTCCAAATAGTGTAAAAAGATTTATAACTTTAGTTAAATCGAAGGCCTATGACGATGTAGCTTTTCATAGGGTAATAAAAGATACACTTGTGCAGGCTGGAGATTTAGAATTTGGAAAAAAGGGAAATATAGATTATGGAAAAATTGGAACAGGTAAATCAGGATTGGGAAATATTAATTCTGAAATAGATTATCCATTTGATTTCCAAAAAGGGAGTGTTGCGTTGGCGAGAACTCAAAAATATAATACAGAAGATAGTCAGTTTTTTATAATACTGAGAGATGAACCATTATACGAAACTGAATATACTCCAATTGGCAAGGTAGTTTATGGACTGGAAGCTTTAGAAAAAATCAAATATCTAGATAAATCTGAATATGTGTTGAGACCTGACTATATAAATTCTTTAAGAATGTTAATTAACTAAAGGCTTACCGGTAGCGAGGGTATGTTTAATTCTATCTTGGGTTTTTTGAGTTTCAATTAATCTCATAAATGCATCTAGTTCTAATTTAAATAAGTCATCCTCACTTAATATTTTATCAATGGTAGTGTTTCCACCACTTAATACATGAGCTAATTCTTTAGCAACTGTTACTCCATGATCCAAAATTATTTTATCATTATAAAGCTTATCTAAAATTTTATTCATATCCTCTAATACTGCTTTTCCTGGAAGTTTAAATTGGAGTTCATTTGGTGCTTTAAAATCTTTATTTTCCATTAGAATTTTTTTTGAGACCTCTAGTAAACTATTTCTATTCATTATCTTTTTATCAGTTGGTCTTAAATATTTCATTGGTTCTGCTTCAACTGGTGACGTAGCTGTCTTTCCATATCCAATAATGTCAAAAACTTTTAAAGATGCAAAATTAGGATCTTTTTTTGCCTCGTCTGTATCAAGCCATCTCGCCAACATTTCTTTACATCCGCCTCCAGCTGGAATTAAACCAACAATAGTTTCAACTAATCCAACAACTATGTTTGTATGAGATGCAACAAAATTACTTTGTACCATTACCTCAAATCCACCCCCTAAAGTTAATCCTGATGGAGCTGAGATAACTGGATGTTTTGAATATTTAAGATGTTTGCATGTTTCTTGAAAATACTTAATAAATTTTTCAATTGATTTGAAATCTTTTTTGTCTGCAAACTGCATTGTATAATTTAAGTTCACACCAGCAGAAAACTGCATGCTTTCATTTATTATTATTAGAGGTTTGTCTGTAGCTTTTTTAAGAGCATCCATTGAGTCATAATCTAAAGCATTAGCTTTAGTGGTAAACTCAACTATATTGTAATCATTAAACCTATAAATTTTTGCCGAGTTATTTCCATCTAAATTTGAAGCTGTTTTTTTTACTTTGCCTAGAGTTTCTATATTTGTGTACTTTTGCCTCTCACCATAAAAGTCCTCATTTTTAGTTTTTGATAAATTTTCTAAAAATTTATTTTCTTTAAATTCATCAACTTTATCGAAGAAATCCTTCACACCTATTTCTTCAAGCATTTCAAATGGACCTTTGTTCCAATTAAAACCAAGTCTCATAGCTTCATCAATATCATTAAATTCTTTTGTAATTCCTGGGACCAATGAAGAGGCATATTTAATTATTTTCGATATAACTGACCAAGCATACTCTCCATATTTATCTTTCCTATTAATTAGTCCCTTTAAATCAACCTTATCTGATTTTATATCAATTTTTTTGCTAGGTGAGTAATTCCCTGACTCAAGATTAATAGCTTCCATTACTTTAGTTGCCCCAGATTTATTCATTCTATAGAAACCACCCTTACCTTTTCTTCCAGTGTAACCTGTCTCAATTAATTTCTTTACTAATGGAATTTCTTTTGCAACTTCATGAAATTCATCAGTATCAGGCAATTCTTTAATAAAACTTTTCAGTACATCGGCCATTAAATCAATACCGATTAAATCGTATAATCCAAATACACCCGTTTTTGGAATGCCCATTGGTCTTCCAAATATTGCATCTGCTTCCTCGACTGAAAGTTTCATCTTAAAAGCTTCTGTCATTGCTATTTGCATTGCATAAACACCAACTCTGTTTCCTAAAAAACCTGGAGTATCGTTACAAATAATTGCACCTTTACCCAATTCTATTTCACAAAATTCTTTTAACTGATTAATTTTATTTAGGTCATTATTTTCATTTTTAACAATCTCTAACAGACCCATATACCGAACAGGATTAAAAAAATGAGTAATACAAAAATCTTTTTTTTCTATATCTGATAAATGTTCAGATAAAACTTTGATTGGAATTGATGATGTGTTTGATGAAACAATTGCACCATCTTTTCTTTCTTTAAATATTTTTTCATAAATTTGATGTTTAATATCAATCCTTTCAACTACTGCCTCTACAATCCAATCAGCACCTTTAACTACATCAAAATTATCAGATATGTTTCCAACTTTAATATTATTGATTTTTGATTTATCAATTAATAATGGAGGTCTTGATTTATGAATTCGCTCTCTTGCTTTTTCACTTATCTCAGTTTTTAAATCTAATAAAGTTACAGGTACATTAGCATTACATAAATGTGCTGCAATACCGCTGCCCATCGTTCCTGAGCCAATCACTACTACATTCTTAATCTTCATGGAATATTTTTTTACTATCGGTTTATTCCTCTGAGTCTCTCAGATCTTCTTCTTAAGAGTTCAGCAGTTACTAGCATTAAGGTTGACAAAATAATTAAACAAGTTGCAACAGCAAGAATAGTTGGGCTTAGCTGCTCTCTTAAACCTGTCCACATCTGAATCGGAATAGTTGTGTTTTCAAGTCCAGCTAAAAACAAAACAACAACAACTTCATCAAACGATGTTACAAATGCAAATAAACCACCAGAGATTACTCCAGGTAAAATTAATGGTAAGGTGATTTTCATAAAAGTATTAATTGGATGACTTCCAAGACTTGCTGCAGCTCTAGTTACGCTATGATCGAATCCTGATAGAGTAGCAGTAACTGTAATTACCACAAATGGTGTACCTAAAATAATATGAGCTAAAACTATTCCTGTATGAGTTGCTGCTAGACCTGCTTTAGCCATAAAGAAAAATATTGCTACACCAGAAATGATTAATGGCACAATCATAGGAGAAATTAATACTGCCATAATTAATCCTTTGTAAGGCATATGCCTACTACTTAACCCTAATGCTGCAACAGTTCCAAGTAAAACAGACCCTATCGTTGCAAAAATTGCTATAATAAAACTATTTCTTGCTGCTAGACCCCATGGATTTTTAGTTCCATAAATCATATCTTTGTACCACCTTGTAGAAAAAGCATCAGGATCAAGGCGCAACATTCCTTCTGAAAAACTTAAAAACATTTCAGCGTTAAAAGATAATGGAAAAATTACAAACAAAGGTGCAATTAAAAAAAAGAAAACTGATGCACAAATAGTCAAATAAATATAATGCCAAATTCTGTAGTGTATTTCTGTATGTTTTGGTAAAGCCATTCTAATTATCCTAATTTAATATTATCTACTCCAACTATTTTATTATAGACCCAATAAATTGCTAAAACTCCAGTTAATAACATTAATCCCATCGCAGATGCAAAACTCCAATCAAGTGTGCTCTTCATATGAAAAGCAATTTGATTACTTATTAATGTTCCAGAGGCTCCTCCAACTAAGGCAGGTGTAATGTAATAACCTATAGCCAATATAAAAACTAATAAACAACCAGCTCCAATACCAGGAATTGTTAATGGAAAATAAACCTTCCAGAAAGCTACTAATGGTGTTCCACCTAAAGATTTTCCAGCTCTCATCAAGCTTGGAGAGATAGTTTTCATAACACTGTAAAGAGGTAGAACCATAAATGGTAATAAAATTTGTGTCATTGCTACATAACTTCCTGTTTTATTGAACATCATCTCAGGCCTACTGTCATCTCCAACCAATCCTATCCAAACAAAAAAATCATTTACCATTCCTTGTTGTTGCAACAAGATCATCCAACTAGCAGTTCTAACAAGTAGTGATGTCCAAAATGGAAGCAGAACACAGATCATTAGTAAGTTACTATATTTCATAGGTAAAGTAGCTAACAAGTGAGCTATTGGGTAAGCCATTAAAAAACAAAATAGTGTAACAAAAAATGCAATCTCTAAAGTTCTTAACCATAATACTCTGTGAATTCTTCTATCTTCATCAACACTAACTATTTCTCCACTTTCATTCTTGTACATATCCAAACCTTTTAAATATTTTTGACCAGTATATGCAGGAGCTCTTCTTTGTATTGCTCGCCAATATTCAACATTTGCCCATCTTTTGTGAACAGCCATTATTTGTTCCTTATAATTTCCCTCTTCAAAAGATTTTGATTTTCTTCTCAGTTTTTTAATAATACTTTTAAATCCATTCTTTGTGTAATTTAGTTGTGTAGACAATTTACCTTCACGCTTTTCTTCAACTAAATTTTTAAAATCAAAATAAAATGCTTCAAAAACTTCTTCGGAAGGTAATTCTTTTCCATCCCACTTTTCCATTGCTTTATATGTTTTGGGTAACATTTCTGTAACCATCTTGTCATCAATACTTCTAGTAAGCATACTGCCAATTGGAAATATGTAAGTGATAATCAAAAATAATAATAAAGGGGCGACAAGTAAAAAAGCTTTAATTTTATTTTTACGTTCAGATCTTTTAAGACTTACCTCTAATGGTATTCCGTCAGTTGTTAAAATTTTTTGTGTTTCAGAGCTCATAAATAAAAAGGGCGGTTAGTAAATAACCGCCCTTAAATTATAATATATAATTCAGTTTAATAAAACTTAAATTATAGACCAGCTTTCATAGCTTCCCATTTTTCACCAAGTTCTGTGCCGTTGTCAGCCCAGAATACTGGATCTACTAGGAAGTAGTTTTTAGTGTTTGCGGGTGCAGTTGGCATTTGTGGTACCATATTAGTTTTACCATCTTTATACCAAGGCTCTCCTGCTTCCATAATCGCTATAGAAGATTTTCTCCAAGGAGCGTATGCAATATATTTTGCACTACCAGCTAACATCTCTGTATTAGTCATCATAGCTAAAGCTTTCTTAGCTTTACCATTAGCATCGTTTGGTCCACCCTTAACTTGTACGAAGTACTCGTAGTCAAGACCTTGTCCATCCCATACTTGTTTGATTGGTGCGCCTTCTCCAACTTCTGCGCCGAAGAATCTACCATTCCAACCTGTAGCCATAACAACTTCACCTGAAACTAAAAGTTCTGGTGGTTGAGCACCTGCAGACCAAAATACACATCCGCCTTGAGGATCTGTACATAATGCTTTGATCTTATCCATAGCTCTATTAACACCTTTTTCAGTGTTTAAAGCTTTGTAGATTTTTGCTCCACCTTTTCCTGGTTTGATACCATCTGCAGCTAAAGCGATCTCTAAGTTCGTTAAAGCGCCTTTGTAGATAGCTCTTTTTCCAGGGAATTTTTTAGTGTTAAAGAAATCTTTGATAGTCTTTGGAGTACCTTTAACATTATTAGTGTTATAAGCATAGTTCCAAGAATATAAAATATTTCCTACAGCACATTTACTTGGCATTGCAGTAAAGAAATCTTTACTTGCAGGAGTTCCATCTGGTGCAGCTGGGAAATCTTTGTCAAAATCGAATTCAACAAATAATCCTTCGTCACATCCATTGATAGTATCCATTGCAAATACGTCGATTATATCCCACGTGATTGCGCCAGCTTCCTTTTGTGCTTTAATCTCAGATAATCCACCTGAATAATCCACCCAGTTAATTTCAATACCAAGTGCTTTAGCAGTAGGATCACCATAACCTAGCTTTTGAGACTCTGTGTAAGCTCCACCCCAAGACACCACAGTTACTGCGAATGCCGAAGTAGTTACAGAGATAGCAAAAGAAATGGCTAGTAATAATTTACTAATTGTCTTCATTTTTCCTCCGTTTAAACGTTTTTTTAAAAAAGAGATTACAACAAGATCGATAAAGAGAGTCAACAGCCCATTTTGCTTAATTAACTATATATTTAATGGTTTTTACTTTGGATCTAGAGCCCTAGCATCTTCACTATTCCAGCCAATTTTGATATCTTTGTCTAGCTTAATATCCATGTTAGCTGAACTATTTGGAACTTTTAAAATAAATTGGTTATTACCTAGAACATTCATTCGAACTCTTGTGTGATCTCCGTGATAAATCACTTCTTCAACCTTTCCAGAATGAATATTGTCCATTTTATCACTTGGGTTTATTAAGGCTCTTTCAGGTCTTAAAGAAATTTTTGTTTTATCACCTTTACCTTTTACAGAAATAGGATTTGCTAATATTTCTGTATTAGCTATCTTAACTTTACATTTTCCGCCTGAAATATCTGAAACCTCACCGGCAAAAGTATTATTTTCTCCAATAAATTCTGCAACAAAAGAATTAACTGGCTTTTCATATAGTTCATCAGGGCTTGAAAGTTGTTGAACCTTACCATCATTAAAAACCGCAATCCGATTTGACATAGTAAGAGCTTCACTCTGGTCATGAGTAACATATACAACAGTTACCCCAATGCTTTCATGAATATGTTTAATTTCATATTGCATACTCTCTCTTAAATTTTTATCTAAAGCTCCTAAAGGTTCATCCATTAAAACTAATTGAGGATCAAACACTAAAGATCTTGCAACTGCTACTCTTTGTTGTTGTCCACCAGATAATTGTCCTGGCATTCTCTCAGCAAAACCTTGTAGTGATACCATTGATAATGCTTTATCAATTTTTTTATCTGCTTCATCTTTTGGAATTTTTCTAACTCTTAATGGAAATGCCAAATTTTCATAAACTGTCATGTGTGGAAACAAAGCATAGTTTTGAAATACCATTCCTATACCTCTCTTATGAGGTGGAATACTTGATATTGCTCTTCCATCTAAATAAATTTCACCATGAGTTGGTGTTTCAAATCCTGCTAACATCATTAGACAAGTAGTTTTACCAGAACCAGAGGGTCCTAACATTGTAACAAATTCACCTTCTTCAATATCTAATTGAAGATCTTTTACGACAAGTATTTTACCATCGTAACTTTTATCTACTTTATCAAATTTGACAAATTCTTTATTCATTGAAATAATTTTACTAATTTAAAACATTTGTGACAATAAATATCAACCCCTAATAACTAGCTTTTAATATGTAGTTCTTTAGAAAAGTTACAAAATAATTCATATCCTTTATCTGTAACTCTAATTGCTTCAGATGCTTCAACTCCCCAATTTCCGAACTGCATCACTGCAATCATATGAAAAGTAATATTAGGTTGTAAAACAGTCATGTCACCTTTAGATATATTTAAAGTATGTTCACCCCAATCAGGTGGATATCCAATACCAATTGAATATCCAGTTCTCGAAGTTTTTTCTATTCCATACTTATCTAATACTTTCCAAAAAGCTTGAGCTACATCGTCTGCTGTATTTCCAGCTTTAACTAGATCAATTCCTGTTTGAAGCGCTTCATTGGTTTTTTTCATAGTATCAACTTTTTTTTGATCTGGTTTTCCAAGTAAAACAGTACGGGCCATAGGGCAGTGATATTTTTTATTAACACCTGATAATTCAATAATTGTAGCTTCTCCTTCTACGAATTTATCTTCTGACCAAGTTAAGTGTGAAGCAGATGTACCTTTTCCAGTTGGTATCATCGGAACTATTGATGAATAATCCCCACCAAATTCAGGTGTTCCTTTTATTAATGTAGCATAGATCTCTGAAACTGCATCGCATTGTCTTACTCCAGGACCAATAACTTCAAAAGCTTTTTTCATTCCTAGTTGGGAAATTTCAGCTGCAGCTTTCATATATTTTATTTCTGTATCAGATTTTACAACTCTCACCCAATTCACTAATCTTTCACAATCTAAAATTTTTGCATTAGGCAAACCTTGTTTTATTTTTTCATAACAATAAGCAGTAAAATAATGACTATCCATCTCTAGTCCTACTGAAAGTTTATCCCACTTTTTTTCTTTTATTAAATCTACAAGAGCATCATATGGATGAAGTGGCCAAGTATGGATATATCTTTCATGATACTTAATTATATTTTCATCTTTTAAATAAGTTTTTATATATGCACCTCCCGCATCTTGGTTTCTAACAAAACAAATTGGTTCATCTGTATTCACATGAACTATTACGCACTGAGCGTAATAAAACGACCATGCATCATAACCTGTTAAATAATTCATGTTAGAAGGGTCTTGTGAAATTAAAAGCTCAACACCTTTTTTTTGCATAGAAGCTTGAACCTTTTTTAATCTTGATGTGTATTCTTCGTTAGTAAAATTCATAATCTAATTATTAAATAATTCACCAAATCCTTCCACTTTATCATTATAATTGATTTCCTTAAGAGTATCCCAAATTAAAGTTTGGTTACTTGATAAAACAACTTTATTAATTTTTTTTTCTAATTCATTGATTAATGACAGCACTGGTAATGCAGTACAAGAAATGAATAAGGCATCACTCTTTGATATATCTATTTTAGAGAGAGCATCAAATAAATACTGTGGATCAACTTTGCCTATATCTAAATCTGATGCTATATCAAAATAAGAAAGTTCATCAATTTCTATATTTTCTTTTTCAAAATAATTAATCACTGATTTATTAATCTCATTTGTATAGGGTGTAAAAATCGATAATTTTTTTATATTTAAACTTTTCATTGCATTAATTGCTGATGTTATTGGTGTGGTAACCTTAGTTTTTGGTTTTACTGAATTTACTTTCTCAAAAATTGATTGATACCCTGCTGCAATTGTTCCTGAAGTACAACCATAAGCAACACAATCTAATTTTTGATCTGGTAAAATATCTTTAGCAACATTAGGAATGTTATCAGCCATTTTTTTTAACGTCTCATTTGTTAAAGGGTTGTAACATTGAATCCTATTACAATATAAATCTATATCTTTACCATAAATGATATTATTAAAATCTTTCTCAATTCTAAAATCACTAGCTAAGGTAATTAAACCTATCCTTGGATTTTCTTTTTCAATAAATTGTGGTTCTATTTTAGTTAGTTTCATCTAAAACCTGATTAAATATATATTGATTAAATAGTCTAGTTAAATTACAGTAACATTAAGCGATACATAACTCGTCGATATTTACAAAATACGAAAGTGGGATCAATCGTCTTAGATTTAATAATTTAAGGAGGTTCGAATGAAATTTGGATATTTTTGCAATACCACAAACTGGGATCACAAACCCTACAATCAACTGCTAGATGAAACCAAAGAAATCACAACTTATTGTGATGAAAATAACTGGAATTCTATCTGGTATACTGAACATCATTTTAATCATGAAGGAATGGAGTCTTGCACTAATCCATTAATGATGGGGGTCGATGCTGCAGCTAGAACAAAACAAATTAGAATTGGTCAAGCTTGTAACGTAATCACATTTCATAACCCAATTAGATTAGCAGAAGACATTGCTTTACTAGATCAATTATCAGGTGGAAGAGTGGAAGTCGGTATTGGTAGAGGAATTTATGGAAGAGAAGCAATTAATATGAACAAAGAGGCAGATCTTAAAGATCAAGCCAAAAATTTTAGATTATTTGAGGAGTCTTTAACTATTATGAAGAAAGCTTGGACTGAAGAATTTTTTAGTCATAAAGGTGAATTTTACACTTACCCATCACCAAATTTTGTCTGGCAACATGATATGAGTCCTCCAAGTGAAAAGTTTTTAGACACAAAAACTAATGAAATAAAAAAAATAAGTATTGTTCCTAAGCCTAAACAAAATCCTCATCCACCAATATGGCAAGTAGTTGATGGTGCAAGATCAATTGAATGGGCTGCACAAAATGGTTTGAATACTATTATGTGGATACCTACCGTTAAAGCTTTAAAGAAAAGATTTGAAATATATAGAGATGCTAAATCGAAGGCAGAAAATAGAGATGTGCCGCTAGGTGAAGGTATATCTCTTGTTAGAGATATGTTTGTTGCTGAAACAATGGAAGAGGCAGAGAAAATGGCAGGCGAACATATTATTAATTATATGAAATGGGTTTGTCATTGGAGAGGTTTAGGAAACCATATGGACCCTGGTGAAGAATTGCCTGAAACAAAACATAAATTAGATTTATTAAATTATGATTTCCTTCATAAAAGAAATTTATTATTTGGTACACCGGAATATGTTGTTAATAAGATAAATGAGTTAAAATCTGAATTAAATTTACAAAATCTCCAGGTTTGGTCTAACTTTCCTGGAATAGATCACAAAGCTTGTATGAGAAGTATCAAATTATTTAATGACGAAGTAATTCCAAAAATAAATTTAGATACTTCAAATATAGAAAAAGCAAGTTAATGGATTTAGAACTTAGAAAGTTTACAAAGTTTATTGATAAAACTTTCATTGAAGGTGAGAAGAAAGCTAAGGAGCCTGTTCTATTAGTTTCTGTAGCTGCGGTATTTAAAAATCCTTGGTCAGGAGAAGGATTTGTGGAAGATTTAAAACCTATCATTTTAGATTTAGCTCCAAAACTTGGTGATATTTTAGTTCCAGAATTAATAAAAGAAATAGGATCACCAGAAAAAATTCTAGCATATGGCAAAGCAGGAACTGTTGGGTTAAATGGTGAGATTGAGCATGCCTCAGCTTTTATTCATACTTTACGATTTGGAAATAAATTTAGAGATGCTGTTGGTGGTACTTCGTATTTAAGTTTTACAAACACAAGAGGGCCAGCAGGATCTAAGATATCTATTCCGATGATGCATAAGACAGACTCTGGTTTAAGACCCTATTATTTAACTCATGAATTTACTATTCACGATGCTCCATTTGATAATGAAATTGTAATTGCAATTGGCGGCGCCTCAAGTGGAAGAGCTCATGCTAGAACTGGAGATCGTTATCAAGATATGAAAGAAATGGGATTAGATCCCAAATAATCTAATGTCCCTTAATTTTGATCCAAATCAAAATTGTTATTTTTTTAATAAAAAAAATTCTATTCCTATTGTATTTATCCATGGTGTTGGTCTTGACCATCAAATGTGGGATAAACAAGTAGATTATTTAAATGAATATTCAATCTTAACCTATGATTTATTAGGCCATGGAAAAACACCATGTGATAAAGACAAACTTAGTCTTAGAGATTTTTCTAATCAACTTTTAGAAATTTTAGATCATTTGGACGTTGAGAAAATAAATCTTATTGGTTTTTCTTTAGGCTCTTTGATTGCATTGGATTTTTCATCTCATTTTCAAAAAAAAGTAGAGAAACTTATATTAATTGGCACTACTTATAAAAGATCAGACGAAGAAAGATCATTAGTATTAGACAGATATAATCAAGCAAAATTAAATAAACCAATATCAAAACAGGCTTTAAAAAGATGGTTTAGTGACAAATACCTTGAGAATAATCCAGCAACTCATGATTTGTTTACGAAAATCTTAAATAAAGGACCAAAGGATCAAAAAAATTTTCTTAAAGCTTATGAATTATTTGCTAATCATTATGATGATTTTGAAGCCATAAGAAAGATAAATAGAAAAACTTTAGTGATGACTGGTTCAAATGATGTTGGCTCAACTCCAACTATGTCAAAAGAATTAGTAAAAGACCTTGTTAATTCTACTTATATTGAAATTAAAAATGGAAAACATCTTTGTAGTATAGAATGTGCAGATGATGTTAATATGAAAGTTAAAAATTTTATTAATAATTAAATGTCAAAAATTCAAGATTTTAAAATGTATGTAAATGGTGAATGGATAGATTCATCCTCCGGAAAAAAAATCGAAACATTAAATCCTGAAAATAATGAAGTTTGGGCAACTGTTCCTGAGGCCAATGAAAAGGATGTAGATAAAGCTGTTCAATCAGCTCAAAAAGCTTTTGAAAATAATTGGTCTACACTTCATCCAAGAGAAAGAGCAAAGTATTTAAAATTAATTGCTGATCAATTAAGAGCTAATGCGGAGCATCTTGGAAAAGTAGAAACTATCGATACCGGTAAACTTTACAGAGAAACCAAAACTCAAGCTAATTATATTGCAGAATATTATGATTACTTTGCGGGTTTGGCTGATAAAGTAGAAGGAACAGTTGTTCCAATAGATAAACCAGATATGCAAGTCACTACAACAAGAATACCTATAGGTGTTGTGGCTGCAATTATTCCTTGGAATTCCCAAATGTTATTAACAGCCGTAAAACTTGCTCCAGCTCTTGCAATGGGAAATACTGTAGTCATTAAAGCATCTGAACTTGCTCCGGTTACTCTTTTAGAGTTTGCAAAATTAATTGATAAAGCTGGATTACCAAAAGGAGTAATTAATATAATTACTGGATTAGGTGATCCATGTGGAAAAGCTTTAACTACACACAATCTTGTGGAAAGAATAGCATTCACTGGTGGGCCAGAAACTGCAAAACATATTGTTAAAAATTCTGCAGAAAATTTATCTCAAGTAAGTTTAGAACTTGGTGGCAAAAGTCCTGTTGTAGTATTTGATGACGCTGATCAAGAAAATGCTTTAAATGGAATAACTGCAGGAATATTTGGAGCAAGTGGTCAAAGTTGTATTGCTGGATCTAGGCTTTACCTACAATCTAGTATTTATGATGAGTTTTTAAAAAATTTAATTTCTAAAGCTGAAAAAATAAAATTAGGTGGCCCAATGGAAAAAGATACTCAAATGGGGCCATTAAATAGTTTTAAACAATTAGAAAATATTGAAAAAAATATAAAAGCAACTATTGAACAGGGAGGAAAGATCAGATGTGGTGGAAAAAGATCCTCAATTTCAAACAAAGGTTACTACTTTCCAGCAACAATTATTGAATGTAAAAATCACAACCTGCCTGTTGCAGAAAATGAGTTATTTGGACCAATATTATCTGTCATGAAATTTGAAAATGAGGAAGAAGTTATTAAAAAAATGAATGATAACAAATATGGTTTATCCTCAGGAGTTTACACCACAAATTTTGCTAGGGGTTTAAGAATATCAAAGGCAATCAGAGCAGGGATAGTTTTTATAAATACTTACAGATTAATTTCTCCAATGGCACCATTCGGTGGAATAAAAGATAGTGGTTATGGGAAAGAAGCTGGGATAGAATCTATTAAGGAATATACCAGAATTAAGACTACGTGGTATAATTCTTCTGATAAGCCAATGTCAGATCCTTTTACAATGGGTTAGTTTCTAATTTTTAAATGAATGCTTAGCTTTTGGGAATTGTTTCTTTTTTACCTCTTGTTTATATTTCCTTACTGCGTTCTCAATAACTTTGCTTACATTTGCATATTTTTTCACAAATTTAAAATTGCTATCACTCATGCCAATTAAATCATCAATCACAAGTACTTGGCCATCACAATTTGAAGATGAGCCTATCCCAATAGTTGGAACCTTTATTTGACCAGTAATTCTTTTTGAAAGCTTGGTTTCTATGCATTCTAGTACGATACAAAAAACTCCTGCATTTTCTAAAAGTTTAGTTTCCCTTAAAATTTTTTCACTCTCCCTCATTCTTTTTCCTTTAAAAGTAAATTTTTTATCTGTTTGTGGTAAAATACCTACATGACCCATTACTGGTATTTTGTTTTTAACTAAAGTCTTAACTATAGGTATTATATTTCTCCCACCCTCTAGCTTAACAGCATCACACTTAGTTTTTTTAATTACTAATTTTACGTTCTTTAAAGCTTCTTTTGGAGACCTATACGTATTGTATGGCATGTCTACTACCATAAGAGAATTTTGGACTCCAAGCCTTACACTCTTTGAGTGGTTAATCATTATGTCCAAAGTCACTTCTTTAGTAGATTTATAATTATAAAGGACCGAGCCAAGTGAGTCTCCAACTAATACTAAATCGCAATGCTTGTCTAAGATCGAGGCAATTTTTTTTGAGTAAGCAGTTAAGCAAATTATTTTAGACTTATTTTTTTTATTAATAATCTTTTTTACTTTATTATTCATCTTACTCTAGCTCAATAGTGCTAGGAGGTTTAGAGGTTATATCATAAACTACTCTATTAATACCTTTAATGCTATTGACGATTTTGTTGGAAATTTCTTGGATAAATGATTTCCTAAATTCGAAAAAATCTGCAGTCATACCATCTTCTGATGTTATTGCTCTTAACAAACACAAATATTCATATGTTCGATTGTCACCCATAACACCAACAGTTTTTACTGGAAGAAGCGCTGCGTAAGCTTGCCAAATTTTATGATATAAATTATGTTTTTTCAAAGCTTGAATAAAATAATGATCTGCATCTTTTAAAATAGATATTTTTTTTCTTGTAATCAATCCTGGCATTCTAATCGCTAAACCTGGACCAGGAAAAGGATGGCGAGAAATAATATCTTTATTTAATTTGAGTTCTAATCCTAACTTTCTTACTTCATCTTTAAATAAAAACTTAAGTGGCTCAATTAATTTGAGTTTCATTTTTCTTGGTAAACCTCCAACATTATGATGAGATTTTATTTTAGCGGTGTGACTTCCAGTAACTGATTTACTTTCGATAAGATCTGGATAAAGCGTGCCTTGAGCTAAAAATTTTACATTTTTTATTTTTTTTGCATAACTTTCAAATATTTGAATAAATAAATTTCCAATAATCTTTCTTTTGGTTTCTGGATTAGTGACATTTTTTAATTTATTAATAAATTTATTTTCAGCATTAATGTAGATTAAATTTATTTTTAATTTTTTTTTGAAAGTGTCTATAACTTGTTTTTCCTCATTTTTTCTTAAAAGGCCAGTATTCACAAATATGCAGTACAAATTTTTTCCAATTGCTTTGTTTAGCAATTGTGCAACAACACTACTATCAACGCCGCCTGAAAGTGCGCAGATTACTTTATTTTTACCCACACTTTCTTTAATTTCTTTAATTAATTGTAATTTTTGATTTTTTGGTAACCAATTTTTTTTCATTTTGCATATAGAAAAAATAAAATTTTTTATTATTTTTTTTCCATTTTCTGTATGGGTGACTTCTGGGTGAAATTGAACTCCAAAAAAATTTTTGTTTCTATTTTCTACAATCGCAAATTTTG
>CABXTP010000008.1 GCA_902515175.1 uncultured Pelagibacteraceae bacterium | reverse complement strand
CAGCAATCACCGCTGGTTTACAAGCAATTTCATCTCTTAAAACTGCAAAACCATCTTTTGTACCTGTTATAAAAGTATAAAAACCATCCAAATCTTTCAGACTATCTTTGAGTGTCTCTTTTAAATTTTTTTTATTGGAAAGATTATTTGAGATATATCCAGCGGCTACCTCAGTGTCATTTTCTGAATCAAAATTTACTCCATCTTTTTCTAACTTTCTTCTAAGATTGTTGTGATTAGACAAAGATCCGTTATGAACTAAACATTCATCTTCTCCAGTAGAGTAGGGGTGTGACCCATCAGTGGTGATCGCACTTTCGGTAGCCATTCTTGTATGACCGATAGCATGAGAACCAGAGTAGTCATCAAGTTTAAATTTTTTAACCACTTCACTAGGATCTCCAACTTGTTTGAATATCTCAATTGATTTACCGTAACCCACCAAAGCAATATCTTGAAAATGATTTTTAAGAAGAGGCAACATATCCTCAGGCTTAGTAGATGTTTTTAAAATGACATGATCAGAATTTTGTTTTAACTCAGCTTCTAAATGTTTATTAATTCTTTCCTCAAAATCTTTAAAATTTAATTTATTAATACATATTGAATATTTAAATTTTTCTTTTTCTTCTTTTTTATATATTGCAAAGCCTGCACTATCAGGTCCACGTGAACCCATGTTAATTAACATTTTTGATAAAAGTGAACCAAGTGAATTTTTCAATTTCTCATTTTTCAAATAAATACCAACTATTCCACACATGATTTTTTTTTATTTAATTAAAGATAACAAGTAGTCTTTATAGTAAATAGCATTAACCAAAACAATAATGATTATTGCGGCAAAGACACCATATTTTGCTTTTGGAAAGGCTACACCTCTCATTTTACTTGGTCTCAATTCCTCGTTATCTTTATTTTCTTTTGACATAGAATAAAAAAAAGGGCGCCACATTTCTGCAGCGCCCAAATTTTTGTTTTAATTACCAATCGGTAATATTACTTTTATGATCGTTAGCACCATGTCTTTTTCTTGCTAATCTTTCAAGCTCATCGCTCTCAGATCTAGCAGTCAAAATATGCCAACCAACCCATAAGATTATTGCTAATATAACTAGCAAACCCTCTGATGATCCAGCACCAGGATAAACTGCACCAGCAACTTCCTCAGCTGGTTTGTTAAGGTGATCGATCCAGTTTGTAACTGTAGCCATATATTTCTCCTTTACCTGGTTGATGCGGCAACTGCTTTTTCATCACTCTTTGCAGTCTCCATTATTTCATAGTCTAGTCCAGCTATTTCAACCTCACGTGGGATTCTCAATTTACCCATTCCATGAAGAACTTTAGCTATGACATAGCCTGGTATTAGTCCAAGAACAACGAACATTATTAATGCTCCTATGAACTGTCCTAATGGATTAATTGATGCATAAGTAGTTCCATCCCACATAGCGCCTACACTGTACCCAGATGCAGGATAACCATTTAAAACAAAACCACAAATTACAAGACCAATAAACCCAGCATATCCATGTACTGCTACTGCTCCAACAGCATCATCAATTTTGAACTTACGCTCAACCCAATAATGTAGTTTGTAAGATAGCACTACTCCGATCATACCAATTATCATTGCTTTAATTGGGTGGTATAAATCATTCCCAGCTGAAGCACAGATAATACCCGCAAGTCCACTAGAGTATGTCCAGAAAGGATCACCTTTTGCAATCCAATAACCAGCTAATAATCCTCCTGATAACGACATCAAGAAGTTAAAAGTTATTCCACTAAGTGTAGTAGGGGTTACATATATGTTTGTAGCTGTCCAATAACTTATTCCTTCCATACCGTATTCAGGTCCTAGGTCAAATATTGGTATATTACATGCAGCATAGAATCCCCAAAAACCAGTATAAATTAAAAATAATCCAATAGTTACTAGCCAAGGATTTCTTGGTCCAATATTTCTTGGTTCACCACTTGATGAAAATTTACCAATTCTTGGTCCCAAAACCATAAGAACACCTAAAGCAAAACCTCCAGCAATTGCGTGAATTACTCCTGATGCGTAGGCATCATGATATCCTAAAAGTTTTAACATCCAACCATCAAAGTGCCATCCCCATGCAGCATCAATTGTCCAAAATACAGATCCAATTGCAATTGCTAAAATACCAAATGCAAAAGTTGTTATTCTTTCAATGATTGCTCCTGAAACTATAGAAGCAGCTGTCCATGAGAAAAGTAAGAACGCAGCCCAGAAGACACCAGAAATATGGTCTCCAAGGTTTACAGCCATCAAATCACTTGTAGCAGTATACCAAGTTGCACTAAAAGCTGAGTCATCTGTAATTAGGGCCGTGCTTTCATTCATTATTGATGGAGCTAATCCCGGTCCTGTAGGAAAAGCCCAGTAAATCCACCAACCAAATAAAAACCATGTAACTGTTACCAAAGGTATCAGCATTGTATTTTTCATTAGAGTATGTTGGTGATGTTTATATCGAGAAGCTCCAACTTCATACATACAGAAACCGACGTGAATTAAAAACATCAATACTACTGTCACCCAGTAGTAAAATTCTGTAAATATAGTAGTAAGAGCTGCTAACTGATCAGTCATAATCTCTTTCTCCTTATTTAGTTTTGAAAACCCTATAAAATTTATTTAGCAGTTACAAACGAAAAAATAGAAAAAAACCTACTAGCAGGCTAAGTTTTAAAAAAAAATCAACTTAAGATTGTATAATTAAAATTTTAGGTAAGCTTTCTTTAAATCAACTAAGGGGTGTTTTGGAGACATTTGAAATTTTACTAAAAGTTCTCTTGCAATCATATCTCTATCTTGTTGATTATTTGGAAGCTTTATAGAACTTGGAATTGTAACCCATCCGTTTGCATTTCTGCAAAATACTGCTGGTCTATCCTCTTCATATCCCATATGAACGTCTTCTAACCAGTTTAAATCATCCCATCCCATAGCCTCTATATATTTTTTTAGAAATGGAGTGATTTTACTGTAGTCCGGTAAAAGATTTACATCATATCTGTATCCAATAGATTGACCAATCATTTTCTCTCTGGCAGTTTCTTTCTTTTTACCGAGTTGGCCTTTAACTTCTTTTACCTTTGCTAATTTTTTACCCTTTTTTTTAACCATAATTATATTTATATTTTGTGATAATTATCAACTCCAACAGTGTAGTTAGTTCCTGCTAATGGTACTTTTGCTAAAGCAGATGACTCAGTAGTTAAAGCAGCTAAATCTTCTGGTTCTAAAGAATGTATATTTGTTTTTCCACATGCTCTCGCTAAAAGTTGCGCCTCTAACGTCATTGAATGTAAGTAATTATATACTCTTAAAGCAGCATCATCTGGGTTTAATCTAGCTCTTAATTTTGGATCTTGAGTAGCAACACCTACAGGACATCTACCTGTATGACAATGATAACACTCACCTGCTTTAACTCCCATTTCTTTTTCAAAGTTTGCTTCAGGAATATCTTTATTACAATTTAAGGCAATCATTGACCCAGTTCCTATTGCAATTGCATCAGCTCCTAATGCAAGTGCTTTAGCCATATCAGCACCGTCTCTAACACCTCCAGCATAAATAAGAGTTACCTTTCCTGTCTTACCAACATCATCAATTGCCCTTCTAGCTTCTCTAATTGCAGCAATACCAGGTATACCTGTATTAGCTGCTGCTATGTGCGGACCAGCTCCTGTTGAACCTTCCATACCATCAAGATAAATTGAGTCAGGATCGCATTTTGCAGCCATACGAACATCATCATAAACTTTTGATGCTCCCAATTTTAATTGAATAGGCACTTTATTTTTTGTAAGTTGCCTCAATTCCTCTACTTTTAATGCTAAATCATCTGGTCCTAACCAGTCAGGATGTCTTGCTGGCGATCTTTGATCAATACCTGATGGAAGAGATCTCATTTCAGCTACTTGATCAGTTACTTTTTGACCCATTAAGTGTCCACCCATTCCAACTTTTTGTCCTTGACCTATGAAAACTTCAATTCCATCTGCCAGTTGTGCATGATGTGGATTAAAACCATATCTTGATTGGATACATTGATAATACCATTTTTCAGAATATCTTCTTTCATCTGGTATCATTCCACCTTCACCAGAACAAGTTGCGCTACCAGCCATTGTAGCTCCTCTTGCTAAAGCTGTTTTAGCCTCATATGAAAGTGCACCAAAACTCATTCCCGTAATGTAAACTGGTATATCTAATTCAATAGGATTTTCACATCTTGGACCTATAACAGTTTTTGTTTCACACTTTTCTCTGTATCCCTCAATAACAAATCTCGTTAAAGTCCCCGGCAAGAAAACTAAGTCATCAAAAGTAGGAATCTTTTTCATCAATGCCATTCCTCGCATTCTGTATCTTCCTAGTTGTGACTTAATATGAATATCATCTATAACCTCAGGAGTAAAAATAGCATTGTGTCCAAGTAAACTTTTGTTTCTTGAACCATTACTACTTAAATGTACATCAGCTTTTCCGCCAACATTTCCGTTTACGTTATTATTTTTACTCTTTTTTATTTTCTTTTTTTTCTTAGCCATTAAATTGCTCCTTTTTTCTCTGTAGGTTCTAAATTATCGTAATTCCAAAGTTTTTTACCAGCTACAACTTTTTTCATTTTACTAACATCAAAGTTTTCACCAATTTCTGCTACCTTTAATTTTCTTCTTAACCAATCTTGGTCATTTGAGGTTAAGTCAGAATCTACAGCATCACTACCATATGATCCTATTTTTCCACCTATAAAAATTGTCCCATCATACATAGAGTCACCTAAGTTGATACCTACATCACCTAATATAATAATTCTGCCTCTTTGCATCATAAAACCTGTAAAAGCTCCAGCATCACCACCTATAATTATAGTGCCACCCTTCATATCAATACCTGTTCTTGCACCAACGCTTCCTTTACAAATTAAATCACCACCTCTGATTGCTGCACCAAAACAAGAACCAGCATTTTTTTCAATAACAACCTTTCCTGCCATTAGGTTTTCTGCACATGACCAACCAACTCTTCCATTAATTCTTACTGTAGGACCATCACAAGATCCCATACCAAAATATCCCAAACTCCCCTCAAAAATTAAATTTAGCTTGTTTAAAATTCCAACACCCAAACTATGCTTTCCTTGTGGATTTTTAATAACAATCGTTCCATACCCTTCACTCATCAAATTATCTATTTCCTTATTAGCTTCCGCTGCTGTCATATCTTTTACATCAAGATCTGTTCTTTGATTAAAGTCTACATCATAAGTACCAAAATAATAAAAATTCTCTGCTTCGTCAGGATTAAAAAATTTTTGTTGAGTTCGACCAGTTAATACTTCAGTATGCATTCCCATTGATTGGGCTTTTGATTTTTTACTTACTGTTTTTATATTTGCCATACTTTTACCTCACCATCAAAAGGGTCATAAGTATCAATTTCTTGAGGAAGAACAGATCTAATTGCAATTTCCTCTGAACCCATTGCCACTAAATTATCTGACTCATAAAGAACTAGCGGCTTAGCCGCCATTGTGTCTTTTGCCATTCCTAAAGAGTTTTTAGTTGCAACAAAATATGTAAAGACACCATCAAGACCAGTTAGAGATTCTTTCATGCCTTCTTCTAAACTTGCTCCCTCTCTCATTTTTTGAGCAATATAAACTGCAATTAACTCAGAGTCACACTCAGACATAAATCTCATCCCTTTACTTTCCAAAGCTCTTCTATTGTTCCAATAGTTAGTTAGCTGCCCATTATGAACGACTGAAACGTCACTGAATGGATATCCCCAAAAAGGGTGAGCAGATTTAATATCTACACCAGATTCGGTAGCCATTCTTGCATGTCCTATTGCATGAGTTCCAATTAGTTTATCAAGAGAGTATCTATCACATACGGCTTTAGCATTACCAAGATCCTTAATAACCTCTAGGGATTTTCCCATTGAAAGAATTTCTACACCTGGAATACTTTCTATTCTTTGTGAAAAATCTAGTAAATCTTTTTTATCATAGTCAATTTCATATCTAAGCGAGTATGGCAGAGTTCTTTCTTCTTTAACAATCTTGGCACCAAGTTCTGCAAGAGTTTGGTCTACGATTTTTTTTCTTTCATCATAAACTGATACATCTTCTACAATTGATGAACTTCCTTCACCAACATTTTCTCCAACCTTAAAACGCATGATGAAGTTTTTTCCATCTGTATCACCGTAAAGCGCATAACCAGTTGAATCTTCACCCCTATGTTTTAAAGCTTGCAACATACCTTGAAGCTCACTTCCTACATTTGATGATTTTCCTCTATGTATTAATCCCGCTATTCCGCACATATTTTTCCTCTCTTCTACTTATAAGTTTAAGGTAAACAATCTAAATATGTATCTAGATCCCATTGTGTTGTTGCTCCTAAAAATTTCTCCCATTCATCATTTTTATACCAATGAAATATTTTATACATTTCATCAGGCATTGCAGATTGAACTACCTTATCTTCGGAGAGTCTTTCAAGTGCTTCACCTAAACTTAAAGGTAATTTTTTAACATCTTTTCCAGCTTTTTGAGCTTCATAAATATTTCTTGATTCTGGTTTACCTGGATCAATCTTATTTGTAAGACCATCTTCCATTGTTTTTAGTAAAGCCGAACCCATCAAATAAGGATTATGCATAGAATCAACTGATCTATATTCAAATCTTCCTGGCGCTGAAACTCTTAAACCGCAAGTTCTGTTTTGATATCCCCAGTCAGCATAAACTGGAGCCCAGAATCCCTGATCCCAAAGTCTTCTATAAGAATTAACTGTCGATGATCCAATAGCCGTCAAAGCAGGCAAGTGTTTCATAATACCACCAATTGACATTAATCCTACTTTTCCTGGAAGCTGCATATCCTTAGTGTCAGGCATAAAAGTATTTGTTCCACCTTCAACATAAGTAAACACCTCTTCTACTCCTGGTAATGATTTATGTCCTAATTTGTTGACAACGTCCTTTCCACCTTTCCATAAGGATAGATTAGTATGACAACCACTTGCAGAAACTCCCATAAATGGTTTTGTCATAAAACATGCGATTAAACCATGTTCTCTTGCTACTTGAGCACAAATTTGTCTATAAGTAGAGAGCCTGTCAGCATTTCTAAGTACATCATCGTACATCCAGTTTAATTCTAATTGACCAGGGGCATCCTCATGATCACCTTGGATCATATCAAGACCCATCGCGTTTGCATATTCTATAACTTTCATGAAAACGGGTCTTAACGACTCAAACTGGTCGATGTGATAACAGAAAGGTTTTGAAAAACCTTTTCCTGTTGGCGTACCATCTTCATTTTTAGTTAACCACATCATTTCAGGTTCAGTACCAACTCTCATTTGGTAACCATGTTTTTTCTTAAATTCCTCAGCAATAATTCTTAGGTTTCCTCTACAGTCAGAGGTTAAATGACCACCTGGATTTTCTCTTTCTTCTCTATTTCTAAAACAAGTGCAAAAAACTCTTCCAACTCTTTTGTCCCATGGTAATTGAACAAAAGTTTCAGGATCTGGAATTCCAACTAATTCTTTAGCCTCTGGGCCATATCCTATATAATTATTATGACGATCTAAGAATAAATTTGCAGTTGCTCCATAAACTAATTGAAAACCTTTTTCAGCAGTTCTTTCCCAGTGATCAGCTGGTATACCTTTACCAACAACTCTTCCTGTAACTGATATGAATTGAAAATAAATATAAGTTATTCCTAACTCATTAATTTTTTCTCTTACTTTTTTTACTAATTTTGCTCTTCCTGGTTGGTTAACATGTTTTTCTAGATCTGTCATAGTCCCCTCTGTTAAGAATTTTAAGTACAAAAAGGTAACTGAAAAAAAAACGTCTGTCTACTTAGATCAACTAGCTCCAAGGAAACGGACTGTTCGAAGTAGGGTGAAGTTCACCCTTCTCGTATCGGTTGAATCTAAAAGGTTTTAATAAGTCACTTTCTTGTCCTAAAATTTCTTTAGCAACTAGTTCACCAACTCCAATCATTTTATACCCATGATTAGCATCAGCTATCATATAAACATTTTCTAAAAATCTATCAAAAATTGGGAATGAGTCTGGTGTCATGCACCCAAGGCCACCTGATGGTCCTTTTCTATATAAATCAGACTTACCTTCAAATCTTTTTTGGCAATGTGAAAGAGCAGAACACCACATATCATTAAAAGCTTCAGTAGTTTGGTATTCTGGAGACTCAATTCCATAAGGATCTACATTCACTTGATCAAAATGTTTATCTACAATGTAAGGTGAAGTACCACCTTGAACACCTAATCCTTCGATATCAGGTTTATAGTAAATGCCCCAAATTTTATCAGTAATTAATTTTTTTGTTTTATCAGAATATAATGGAGCAGTTGAGTCAACATGAATTACTGGTGGTGCTTCACCATTATTCATTTTTAAAAAATCTGGCTCAACACCAATTACACCCTCTTGTAACATCCAATATGTCCACATATCAGTTGTATGTATCTTACCATCTTTACCTTTAATATTAGCAGTTTTAGGAAGTTCAAGCATGTTCCAAAAATCTCTAGCCCAAGGACCCGCACCTATTACTACTTGTTCACAGTCTATTGTTCCTTTGTCAGTCTCGACTCCAGTAACAGCTTTACTGTTACTTCCTCTCTTAAATCCGTTTACTTTAACCCCTTTGATTACCTGAACACCATTGGATGTAGATTTGCTTTCTAAAGCTTTTATAGAATCTTTGTTAAATGCATAGCCACCTTTTTTTTCATGAAGCACTGATGTTATTCCCTGAGCCTGCCAATCATCAAACATACCTTTCATATAGTTCATACAATCTTTTTCACCTTCAATAAATTCTGAGTCATAACCAATAGCTTTTTGTTGCTCATAAATTGTGGCAACATCTTCATGCATAACTTCTGGTGAAATTTGTAAATATCCCACGGCGTTATATTTAAATGCTTTAGGATCACTTTCCCAAACCGATACAGAGTGAGCCATTAATTCCCTCATTGCTGGTTGAAAATAATTATTTCTTATTACACCACAAGCTATTCCACTAGCACCAGCTGCTGTATCTTTTTTTTCTAACACTACGATATCGCCAGGATTTTTATAGGTCTCTGATAATTTCCAGGCTGTACTTAAACCGTGAATTCCTCCACCGATAATAACTACTTTTGCTTTAGACGGTAAATTTGACATATATTTACTAATTAATGAATCAGTAACAAATGCGAAATTTTTATTAAAGTTTATTTTTTACTACTAAAAACTATATATAAAAAGAATACGTTAATTTTATTGTTTTAAGAACCTTATTAAATTTATACTATTTTGCATGAGTTATAAGTATTATAAGCCTGCTAAATCTCGCCTTCAAAGAAGTGAATTAGCAGTTCCAGGCTCTTCCCCAAAAATGTTTGAAAAAGCACTAAACTCGGATGCTGATTATATTTTTTTAGACTTAGAAGATGCAGTTTCTCCTAATGATAAAATATCTGCTCGGCAAAATATTATAAAGGCATTAAAGGAAATTGATTGGAGAGGTAAAGGGAAAACAATTTCAGTAAGAATAAATAGTTTAGATACACATTACATGTATAGAGATGTTGTTGAAATAGTTGAGGAAGCAGGAGAAAAAATTGATACAATTTTAATACCAAAAACTGGAACAGCTAGTGATGTTTATATGGTTGATTGTTTATTAACTCAAATTGAAACTAATAAAAAGATAATAAATAAAATAGGTCTAGAGTGTTTAATTGAAACCGCACTTGGAATGTCAAATATTAAAGAAATTGCAAAATCTAGTGAAAGACTCGAGGCTCTTCATTTTGGTGTGGCTGATTATGCGGCTAGTTTAAGAGCAAGAACAGTTGTTATAGGGGGATTAAATCCTGATTACCCTGGAGATCAATGGCATCACGGGTTATCAGAATTAGTAATGACATGTAGGGCTTATGGGTTACGCGCAATTGATGGACCATTTGGTGATTTTAATGATCCAGACTCATATATTGCGGCCGCAAAAAGAGGAGCAGCAATCGGTATTGAGGGAAAATGGGCTATTCATCCATCTCAAATAGAGCTAGCAAATAAAGTTTTTTCTCCACCGGAGACAGAGGTAAATAAGGCTAAAAGAATTTTAGATGAATTAGATAAAGCTGCTAAAGAAGGACGAGGAGCTGCTCAGCTTGATGGAAGAATGATCGATGCTGCCTCAGCAAGAATGGCTGAAAATATTGTAAACATTGATAAACTGATTAATAAAAAATAATTATGGATATACACGAGTATCAAGCAAAAGAAATATTATCTAGTTTTGGAGTAACAATCCCAAGAGGAGGAATAGTTTACAGCCCTGAGACAGCTGAAAATAAAGCTCGTGAAATTGGTGGATCAAAGTGGGTAGTAAAAGCACAAATACATTCAGGTGCAAGAGGCAAAGCAGGAGGAGTAATTGTTTGTAATACTCCTTTAGAAGTTGCTCAAGCGACAGACAAATTATTAGGAAAAAAATTAGTTACAAATCAAACTGGTCCAGAAGGAAAAATAGTTAATAGAATTTACATTGAGGAAGCTACTGATATCGAGAAAGAATTATATTTAGGATTAGTTTTTGATAGAAGTTCAGAAAGTATTATGGTTGTAGCCTCTACTGAAGGTGGAATGAGTGTAGAGGAAATAGCTAAAGAAAAACCAGGCTCTATCATAAGATCTAAAATTGAGGTTGCAGTTGGTATACAAAGTTTTCAAGCAAGAGAATTAGCTTTTGGCCTAGGCATTGAACCAGAGTTAATCAGGAGAGCCTCAGAAACTATTATTGGATGTGCTAAAGCTTTTAGTGAGTTGGATGCTACTATGGTTGAAGTAAATCCATTGGTAATTTCAAAACAAAAACAAATATTGGCACTGGATTGTAAAATGAGCTTTGATAATAATGCAATGTTCAGAAGAGATAAAGTATCTGAACTTAGAGATAAAACTCAAGAGGATGAAAAAGAAGTTTATGCATCAGATAGAGGCCTCAATTACGTTAGCCTAGATGGAAACATTGGGAACATTATTAATGGTGCAGGATTAGCAATGGCATCTATGGATATGATTAAGTTAGCGGGCGGAGAACCAGCTAATTTTCTTGATGTTGGTGGAGGAGCAACACCAGAAAAAATAGTGAAAGCTTTTAGACTCATCACAATGGATAAAAAAGTAAAAGTTATTTTAGTTAACATTTTTGCTGGTATAAATAGATGCGATTGGGTCGCCGAAGGAATAGTTCAAGCATTAGAAAAAATAGAAGTTAAGGTCCCTCTAGTAATTAGATTAGCTGGGACTAACGTTGAAAAAGGAAATAAAATTCTTCGGGATAGCAAACTTAATTATATTGAGGCAAACACTTTAGAAGATGCTGCAAATAAAGCAGTTGTGGCATTAAAGAAATAAAAATGGCAGTTATAATCGAAAAAGACACAAAAATTTTAATACAAGGCTTCACAGGCAAGATGGGAACTTTTCATGCTGAAGAAATGATAAAATATGGATCTAATGTTGTAGGCGGTGTTACTCCAGGAAAAGGAGGTCAAAAACACTTGGACAAACCAGTTTTTAATACTGTTAAAGAAGCTGTAAAACAAACTGGAGCAACAGCATCAATATTATTTGTACCACCAGCTTTTGCGGCTGACTCAGCTATGGAAGCGGCAGATGCGGGTATAAAAACTTGTGTAGCTATAGTTGATGGGATTCCTTCACATGACATGATTAGGATCAAAAGGTATATGAGGAGGTATTCTAAAAATGAAAAAATGACACTTGTCGGACCAAATTGTGCTGGAATTATTAGTCCAGGAAAATCAATGTTGGGAATTATGCCAGGGCACATTTATAAAGAGGGAAGAGTTGGAATAATAAGTAGATCAGGAACTCTTGGTTATGAAGCTGCAGAACAAATGAAAAATTTAGGTATTGGAATTTCAACTAGTGTAGGTATAGGAGGCGATCCAATAAATGGCAGTTCATTTAGGGACATAATTGAAAAATTTGAAACAGATAACGAAACAGATGCAATTTTAATGATCGGTGAGATTGGGGGACCACAAGAGGTTGCAGCCGGAGAATTTGCAAAGGAAAATATGAAAAAACCAGTAATTGGTTACATTGCGGGACTAACTGCTCCTAAAGGACGAGTTATGGGACACGCAGGGGCAATAGTTTCTGCTTATGGTGAAAGCGCCGTGGAGAAGGTAGAACTGTTAAAAGAGTGTGGAGTGACAATATCAAAAAATCCATCAGTAATGGGTGAAACTGTAAAATTAGTTTTAAGCAAAAAATAATTAAATAGAAATTTCTCTTAGTCTTACAAGATAATTCTCAAATTCTTCCACAAAACTTTTTGAAGGTTTGATAAATTTTTTTCTTTGATCATTAGAGGCCTTCTCTAAATAAAAAAATTTTTTTTCACATGCCTCGTTAATCATTAGTGCAGATTTCGGTCTTGATGTCTTGAACAATTTTGTTTTTAATTCTTCGACTGTTAAGCCTTCATTTTGCTTAAACGCGTTCATAACTAAAAGCATCATATGATAATGAGAAGGAGATTTTCTAAAAAAATAGTTACTAGACATATGTGAAAGTTTCATTTGATCTTCCCAAAAGTTTAATAAATCTCTTGTTGTTCGAACCATTACGATCTCACTCTTGTTTTTTGAGGATCAAAATGTGGAAAACCAACTATTTTAGCAGAAATTCTTTTTTGATGACCATCAATCTTTCCTACCTCGACTTCATTACCAATTTCTGCATACTTACTATCAATTCTACATAGAGCGATATTTTTACTTAATGTTGTTGATAAACATCCGCTGGTAACTATTCCTACTTGTGATCTTCCTATGTGTACGCAGTCACCATGTCCAGCAATTTCTTTACCTATTAACTCTAATCCAACAAGTTTTTTTTGTGGATTGGCTTTTCGTTCAATCAAAACATCTTTTCCTATAAAATCATCTTCTTTCGTTTTTAGCGGAACAGTAAAACCAACTCCAGCTTCAAATGGATCTTGTTGTCCATCAAACTCATTACCAAACAAAATTAAACCCGCTTCAATTCTTAATTTATCCAAGGCAGCAAAACCTGCGGGTATTAACCCATCATTTTTACCTGCATCCATAAGTTTATCCCAAACTTTAGGAGCATCTTTAGGATGGCACCAAACTTCATAACCCAACTCACCAGTATACCCCGTTCTCGATACTATGAGAGGAATTCCTTGAAGAGTTTCAACTCTACAAACAGTGAATCTAAACCAACCCAATTCATCTATTGAAGGTTGAGTAGGAGGTGTAAAAATTATTTTTTTTAGTATTTCTCTACTTTTAGGACCTTGAATAGAGACGTTACTTATTTGATCGGTAGAATTTTTGATATTAACTTTAAAATTTTTTTTTTTAGCGGTTTCTTTTAACCAATTGCCTGCATATTCATCTCCACAAATCCATCTAAAACCTGTCTCACTTAGCCTTAATAAAGTTCCATCATCAAACATCATACCATTGTCATAACACATTGCAGAATACACAATCTGACCAATAGATAATTTTTTTATATTTCTTGTTAAAGTATAATTCATCAATTCCTCAGCATCAGGACCAATTATTTCAAATTTTCTTAATGATGAAAGATCAATCAATACTGCATTTTCTCTACAGGCGTTATATTCTTCGATTACACCATGCTTTGTATAATCGTTAGGCAACCAAAAACCTCTCGCATCAATAAAATTTCTCGTTAATTTTGAAGTTCTTTCATAGAAACCAGAATTTCTAGTTAGTTTTTTTTCAGAGTCAGCTTTCATCCTAAATGCAAATGATTTCGAAAATTCTTTTTTTTTGTCATAGGTTCTAACAAAAATATCAGTTGGATTCCAGGAGTTACATGGATCAATATCACTTGGACATGCTGTTGTGCCTATTGTCAAATCTTTGAGCGCTCGAAACATTACATAATCTCCAGGTCTAGCATAAGACTCATCTGAAATTACAGAGTTAAGTCCTGTGGCAGATGTGTTAAAAAATAAGTTTATTGCATGCCAACCTTTTTGCTTTTGTACCCCGTATTTATCCATAGAAGTTGTAAGGTTGTCTGAGCAGTTAGGATGACCAAAGTATCCAACATCTTCATAATATTTTGAGGTACACGCTAAATTAAAAGTATCATGTTTTCCAACTGTATCTCTTATAACTTCAATTAAAGGCTCATGATCTGTATCGTAAAACTTGGAAAACAAACCCGGCCCTGGAAAAGTATTTCCCATAAAAGTTCTAGTTGTTTGCCAATCAAGACCTTTTTCAATACCTTTCTCTAATTTTCTAGTATCAAAGGCCACAAAATCTGAACATTGTCTCCCTGCAGGACTTATAATTTGAATATAGTCACCTTCTTTTACTTGATATGAAACACTTGTTTGTCTATCGATATTTTGCTCATAGCTCGGTTCATACACTGGATCTGGAATTACAGACAATTCTTTGTCGTTAGTAATTTTTGATCTTTTTATAAATATTGTTAAATCGCTTGAGGGATTTTGATCACTAATTAACATATTATTGTTTGGTGCAGCAAAAATTGCGTAACATTTATCTTTTGATTTTAATTTTAGTTTTTCCCCACTAGGAGTGTCATTATCAAAAATAATTGCTGATTTTGATTGATTAATATTTAAATTTCTCTTTTTTAATTGATGATTTGTTATTAAAGAACTTTCATCTTTACTATTTAATATTTCCTTAATAAAATTGAATTTATTGCTTTCCTTTAAGTTTATAATCCCTAGATCGGATTTTCCATCTTTATTAAAACAAATAATTTCGCAAATTTGATTACCCTCGTCATTTATGATCTCGATTTCATCATCAGGAAAAATTTGCAAACCTGTTAATCCACCAGCAATAATAACATGTCTTTCAACTCCAGGTGGTAATACATTTAAGCCTGGCTCTTTGATATCTAAAGTAGTAAGCGGCATTTTTTTTAAATCTATTTCTATAATATATAAATATAAGGGTGTTGACTATCTTTTTACTTAGGCACATACTAGGGAACTTAATATTAAGAAAGGGGAACATATGCGAAAAATAATATCATTAATTTCTGCAGCAGTTATTTCAGTAGTAAGTTTTACTGGCTTATCAAATGCAGATAGCAAAAAACCCATTGTTATCCCAACTCATAACTGGTCAAGTCAAATTGTAATGGCTTATGTTATTGGTGGAATAATGGAAGACATGGGAAACAATGTAAAATATGTAAATGCTGACTCTCAAGCAGTATATGAGTCAATCAGAATTGGTGACGTTACTATATCTCACGAGGTATGGGAGTCTGCTTTTGGTAAATCATTTACTACAGCTTTAGATAAAGGTGGTTTATTAGACTGGGGAGATCATGAGGCAAGAACTCTAGAGGATATGGGATATCCTAACTGGGTTGCTGAAAAAGGATTATGCCCAGGTCTACCAGACTGGACTGCTTTAAAAAATCCAGACTGTGCAAAAAACTTTACAACACCTGACTCTCCAGATGGAAAAGGAAGAATGTTGGAAGGACCACAAACTTGGCATGGTGACTTAATTCCACAAAGGGTTGACGCTTTAGGTTTAGGAGATCTATGGTGGGTTAAATTTGCTGGAAGTGCTGATGCACTTTGGGCAGAATTATCAGCAGCTGAAAAAGAAGGTAGAGGAACAATCATCTTTAACTGGACACCAAACTTTACAGATGGTGCTGGTTTTACATTTATCGACTTTCCTCCATACACAGCAGGTTGTAGACCTGAAGATGGTGGAGATGGAAAATGTGGATCACCTGATGGTTATTTGAAAAAAGCAGTTAATGCTGATTTTCCAAAAACTCACCCTGATGCAGCGGCGATGTTTAAAAAACTTTCTTTCACAACAAGTCAAATTGGTGCAATGGCGGCTTTAGTTGACGTTGACAAAATGACTCACGAAGATGCTGCAAAAGCATGGTTAAAAAAGAATAAGAAAGTTTGGAAAGCTTTTACTAAATAAGGTTTAATAGCTTTTAAATTTTTAAATCTCTCCCAACATTGTTGGGGGAGATTTTTTTTTGAAGCAAATTTAAATGATAAAATATTTTTTAAGTATATTCATTAGTTTATTATTTTTTAATCAATCTTTAGCAAAAGATGTGAGTATAAATGAAAACATTAATCTTGAGTTTGTTTGTGATTTGGAAAAAAAAATAATCAAAAATTCTGAATATAATTATCGAACATTTTTAGCTAAAGATTTAAACGAAAAAGGTTTGGATAAATTTGAAATTCAATCAGAAAAACCTGGGATACTACTAATTAAAGGATTATCGTTATTTCTTTCAGAGTCAGCAAAACTAAATGTTAAAGTTGTAAATAAAGATGTAGTTTTATTTAAATCAATTGATCAAGAAAATAATTATTCAGAATCTGGAATTATTACCAGAAAAACAGGAGAGTTAATTCACGAAATTACAAAAAATATTAAAAGTGAAAATTCTGAAAAATATATTTCTATATATTCATGTATTAAGCATGACAAAAAAGTCTGATTTTTTTTTGGTAATTTTTGTGTAAAGTATAGTTATGAAAAAATTCCTCTTAAGTATAATTTTAAGTTTAATAATTGCATCAGCTGCATTAGCAAGAAGTACTGGCTGCAAAGAAGGAAATTGTGAAAATGGTTTTGGTAAATGGGTTTATACTGACAAAACTACTTATGAAGGAGAATGGGTAGATACAAAAAAAAATGGTCAAGGAGTTGAGACTTGGCCTAATGGATACATCTATAAAGGTGAGTTTAAAAATAGTGAATGGAGCGGAGTAGGTGTTTTAACTTTTCCAGACGGCTCAACTTATGAAGGTGAATGGGCAAAAGGATTTATGAATGGGAAAGGCACTTTTACCTCATCAGATGGAAACCAAAAATCTGGCATATGGAAAAATGGAAAGTTGCAAGAGTAAATGTTAAAAGAAAATTTTTTTAATAGAATAAAATATTTACCTGAGAATATGAAGCAGTTTGGAGGTTTGTTACTAATAATTCTAATTATATTATCCTCTTTTTTTGTTTTAAACATAATGTTTGGAGGAGGCGATGAACTTGTTAGAAAAATGAAATTAGAAGAGGAAAGAATTGCGAAAGAAAAAAAATTGAGTGAATTAATATCTAAACTTCCCTCAGGTATATTGGTGACTTTTGATGGCACAGATCGCTACAAGCTAACAGACGAAGTTTATGAGCAAGTTTGTAAAGCAACAAAATTAATCCCACAACGTGCTATTATGGGGGCAAATTTTCTTAATTTTAGAGCTCACGAAATTTACACAATTAACGGAAATAAAATTGATGAAACATTTGTTAATTGGGATGATGAGAAAAATAAATGTTTTGCTGGGTTTACTGTGAGTGGAAATAATGTTGGAGTCGACGAGTCAGTAACTGTAAGTGGGGAGGCATTAAGTTTTTTAAGTACAGGAATTGATACAAGGGTTTACTATATTAAAAATTTTTAAGGAGAAAGTAACAATATTATGGATTTAATTTTATCTTAATTTCATATAACTTGATTAAAATTTATGTCTGAGCCAGTAATCAAATGTGAAAATGTTTATAAGATTTTTGGAACAAATGCTCAAAAAATGCTTCAAGAATCTAATGGTAATGTTGATGCTAAAACTTTTCAAGAAAACGGTTGTATAGTTGGAGTGAACAATGCTTCTTTTGAAGTTTCAAAAGGAGAGATGTTAGTTGTTATGGGCTTATCAGGCTCAGGTAAATCAACTTTATTAAGATGTATTTCACGATTAACTGATGCAACAGGGGGTAAAATTTTTATAGAAGGCCAAGACCTCTTACAACTAAACAATAAAGATCTAATCGATCTTAGAAGAAATAAAATGGGAATGGTTTTTCAAAGCTTTGCTTTACTTCCGCATAAAACTGTTGTTGAAAATATAGCTTTCCCACTTCAGATTAAAGGAGTTAAGACAGAAGATAGCATTAGCAAGGCAATGGATATGGTTAAACTAGTTGGTCTTGATGGTAGAGAAAACTATTTTCCAAGAGAACTTTCAGGTGGACAACAACAAAGAGTAGGTATTGCAAGATCTCTAGCTGTTGAACCTGATATTTGGTTTTTAGATGAGCCTTTTTCAGCCTTGGATCCATTGATTAGAAAAGAGATGCAGGATGAGTTTTTAAGACTTCAAGACAAGTTACAAAAAACAATTATGTTTATTACACATGATTTTGATGAGGCTTTAAAACTTGCTGATCGAATTGCAATTATGAAAGATGGTATAATTGAACAATTGGATACACCTGCTAATATTGTTTTAAACCCAGCTACGGAATATGTTAGAAAATTTACTGAGGAAGTGCCTAGAGAAAAAGTTTTATTAATTAAAGATGTCATGGAGATGTCTAAAAATAATTTAGGTGATTTAAAAGTTTCTAAGGATGAAATCATAGAGAATGTTGCAGAAAAAATTCTTACTCAAGAAAAACCAGTTGCTGTAATAGATAAAAATAATGAAATCATAGGCTCTATTAATCCAATCAAAATAATTAATACAGTTTTTGGAGGAAGAAAAAAAAATAACTAAATTATGGAACTTTTAAAGAGATATCCAAAAACTTTTCAATGGTTATTCCTATTAATTGTATTCTTTGCTTTATGTTTTGCAATTGATGTCCCTGAAACATATAAGTTTATAAGAGGCCAAGCAGAATTTGTAAAAGATCCAAATCAAAGCAGTTATGTATTTTTAGGTAAAGAGGTTAGATATTATGCTTTTGATGTCTTCTGGAGATTACCACCATTGCTTGGATGGTTACCTATTTGGATTAATGACTCTTTATTTTTCTTAATGAACGAATGGATGCCGATTGAAGTTTGGAACGAAGATACTCAAGAATTTAAAAGTCGTCCAATAGTTTTACAAATAAGTAGAAATTTGACTGCCTTCATGACTTTTTTGATAGAATTAATAAGAGAGATTTTATTAGGCGGTCTCGAAACTATAGTTGCGTTTACCAGTTGGGATTGGATAGATAAAAACCCATGGGCTGAATTACCAGGATTACCTTGGACAATTGTTGCAGCAGGCGCAGCGCTACTTTCATACAAACTAAGTGGCAAAGGTCTAGCTTTGTTTGCTGGTTTAACGATGGTTTATATTTCAGTATTTGGTCAATGGAAACCTTCTATGCAAACTCTTTCATTTATATTAGTAGCTGCTCCATTATCTTTCATTTTTGGTTTAGGATTGGGTATAGCAGCTTTTAAAAGTAAACGTGTGGAAAGAACTTTATATCCAATATTACTAGTAATGCAGACTATGCCGCAATATGCTGTATTAGTACCAGCATTAGTTCTTTTTGGAGTAGGTGATCATGCTGCAGTAATTATTACTATGGTTGTAGCAATTCCACCGATGATATTATTGACTCTATTAGGCTTAAGAGCAGTGCCCCCAGAGGTTATTGAGGCAGGTAGAATGAGTGGGTGTAATAATTTTCAATTAATGTTTAAAGTATTAATTCCTACTGCTAGAAGAGATATTCTAATTGGGGTAAATCAAGTCATCATGGTGTGTTTTTCGATGGCAGTTATTTCAGCTTTTATTGGAGCAAAAGGTTTAGGATTCAATTTATTATTAGCACTAAACCAATTAAACATTGGACTAGCCTTAGAGGCAGGCTTATGTATTAGTTTAATTGCAATTCTTTTAGATAAAATGTCTTTAGCATGGGCTAACAAACAAACTGATTATTTTGGTAATCTTACCTTCTATCAAAGAAATAAGAATCTAATATTTTTTGGTGTAATATTTGTTATTGGAATAGTACTAGCTTATTTTGGCACTTTTTTATTCAAAGGTACTTTTAATTATTTATTCGAAATTCCACACAATAAAGGAATATCGACTGCCGATTTTTGGAATAAAGGAGTAGATTGGATTTTTGAGACTTTCTTCGTATATATAAAAGCTTTCAACACATGGTTGATACAAGATGTACTTCAGCCAATGAGAGCGCTTTATTTAAGAATGCCTGCAATAGCTACAATAGTGTTGGTAGTTGGTGCGGGGTATCTAATAGGTGGCTTAGGTTCAGCATTAGTAGTGTGTGCTTTAACTTTATTTATCGCATTTAGCCCTTGGTGGGACAGAGCTTTAGTTACAACATATATGGCAACTTTCGGAGTTATTGTTTCTTGTATGATTGGGTTTACTGTAGGAACTTTATGTTTCCAAAATAAACATTCAGCAAACTTTATGTTAGGCGTTTGTGATATTTTTCAAACATTCCCATCTTTTGTTTATTTGATCCCAGTGATGATGCTGTTTGGTATAACTGATACGTCTGTACTTATCGCAGTTATAGTTTATGCAACGATACCAGCTACAAGATATACAATTGAAGGACTTAGAAGTGTTCCTGCAGGACTACATGATGCAGCAACAATGTCAGGTGTAAATAAATTTCAAAGATTAACTAAAATAGAATTTCCTTTAGCATTTCCTCACATGATGCTCGGTATAAATCAAACAATTGTATTTGCTTTATTTATGGTGATCATAGGAGCATTTATTGGTACAGAAGATTTAGGTCAATATATTCTAAAAGCATTATCAGATAAAAAAGGCGCAGGGATTGGATTAACACTTGGTATATGTGTAGCTTTTATAGCTTTAATATTTGATAACTTAATAAGAGCTTACGTTCAAAAAAGAAAAAAACACCTGGGTATTGATTAATATTCTAATTATTTTAAAAAAGTTTTCATTGAATCATCCATCGCAGTTTCCCAAGGCGTATGATGAACTGGCGCAACTGAACCAGTAACAGGCGAAGAAAAAGATTTATTTCTATAAGTCAAAATATTTTCAACTTTATGGTGTTCCCATTCTTTAAAGTGTTTTCTAATCAATTCAAAATCTATCTTTGGATAGTCTGACATTTCGTGAAGATCTTTTGTATATTCGGTTTGAAAATCAATCATTTGATCTGGATTTTCAAGTTTCTCTTCTAATGCAACCCATTTATTAATATCTTTTTCAACTTCACTTTCATTTGGAATTTTAATTTTACTCATTATCACGTCTCTTGCATACCAAGCCTGACAATCAAACATATTAAATGTATGAAACTGATCTTGCATTCCAAGATATAAAAGTTTTTGATTATCTTGCCATACAACACCTTTATATAATTTTGGTGGATAAAGCCTGTTACCAGTTTTCAATTGCAAGCTTTGATCTAAAAACGGAAAATGATGCAAATAACCAGTGCATAAAATTATGACATCAGCTTCTTGTTCAGTACCATCTTTAAAAATTGCTTTTTTACCCACTAATTTATCTAAGTAGTGTACCTCTTTCATTCCTTTGGGCCACTTAAATCCCATAGGATTATGTCTGTAACCTATAGTCACACTTTTTGCTCCATACTTGTTACATTGAAGTGCGATATCTTCTGCAGAGTAACTACTTCCTAAAACTATTACATTCTTATCTCTAAATTCTTCAGCATCTCTAAAGTCATGAGAATGCATTATTCTTCCTGGAAAAGATTTCATACCCTCATATTCAGGAATGA
>CABXTP010000007.1 GCA_902515175.1 uncultured Pelagibacteraceae bacterium | reverse complement strand
TTTTTCTAAACTGTTTGTTCAATTTTTTGATATTTTTATTATTTGAAAGAAGTAAAGTAAAAAAAATTTTTTTACCTTGAAACTTATATTTTGACGGAAAAGCACTACAAATATTTTGAAAAAAATCTTTTTTTTTTCTAATTTTTAAAGACCATTTATTATCTTCAGAGAAGACTTCAACACTAATCATTTTGATTACTGTAAGCTTTTACAATCTTTGAGACCAATGGATGTCTAACTACATCAGAATGATCAAAATCTACTACTGAAATTTCACTCAAATGTGATAAAAGTTTTTTTGATCTATCTAATCCAGACATATTTTTATTAGGTAAGTCTATTTGAGAAGGGTCTCCATTAACAACTATTTTTGAATTTTCACCAATTCTTGTTAAGAACATTTTTATTTGTGTATCTGTTGCATTTTGTGCTTCATCCAAAATAGCAAATGAGTTCTTCAAAGTTCTTCCTCTCATAAAAGCAAGAGGTGCAATTTCAATATCTCCTATCTCAATCATTCTCTGAATTTTTTCAAAATGAAATAAATCATAAAGAGAATCGTACAATGGTCTTAAATAGGGGTCCACTTTTTCTTTCATATCTCCAGGCAAAAAACCTAATCTTTCACCCGCTTCAACTGCTGGTCTGGATAATATTATTCTTTCAATTTTTTTTTCTAACAACATCGTTAAGCCAATTGCTACTGCTAAAAAAGTTTTTCCAGTACCTGCTGGACCAGCAGAAATAACTATATCACTCTGTCTTAAAGCTCTAACATACTCTTTTTGTTTTTCTGATCTAGGTATTATTGATTTTTTTGGAGTTTTAATAATGTCAGTTATATTTTGTTTTTTTACTTTTTCATCTATCATAAATTTATCAATTGAAGATAATATATCTTTACTCTCTATACTTCCATTATTAACAAATTGATTTGTTAAAAATTGAATAGCATTTTTTACCAATTCGTTCTTATTAGTAGAGGATTTTATTAGTATCGAATTTCCCCTAGAGTATAAACTTACATTAGTTAGCTTTTCTAACTCTTTAAGGTTTTTATTAAACTCACCTACAACACCCATTAATAAATCATTATCAGGAAAAATTACACTTAGTGAGTTATTATCCGAATATACAAATTTCAGATTAGAATCAAAATTTTTTTTTGTATTTGTTCTCAAATTCTATGCTACTTTCTGATTGTTTAGATCAATCGCAGTTCCAAATAACGTATTTTGATTGCTTCTTAAAATTTTCACTTTTACAACTTTTCCAATTAAATTATCATATCCTTCAAACAAAACTGAAGTCATGTGCTCTGATCTACCAAAAAGTTTAGTATTATCATCGTTCCAACCTTCTACAAGCACACTTATAATTTGATTTTCTAAAGATTTATTCTTTTCCATTTGATTTTTGAATAGCGCTTTTTGAATAGCTTGAAGTCTAAATAATGACTGTATTTTATTTAAAGTTTTTAGTTCTGATGCGACAGTCCCGGGACGAGGACTATAAATAAAAGAAAATGAATTTATAAATTTAATATCTTCAATCAGTTTAAGGGTATCTTGAAAATCTTGTTCTGATTCTCCAGGATATGCAATTATAAAATCACTAGAAAATTCAATATTTGAATTTATCATTTTTAGTTTTTTAAATATTTCTAAATATGTTTTTATATTGTGTTTTCTATTCATGAGTTCTAAAATTTTATCTGAGCCACTTTGAACAGGCAGATGCACAAGTGGCATTAATTTTTTTGAAACTTTGTAAACTTCTATTAAATCATCCGTCATATCGTTTGGATGAGAAGTGGTATAACGAATTCTCTTAATTCCTGACAATTTTTCAATTTCTAATATTAAATCGGATAATCTTAGTCCTTCAAAATTATAAGCATTTACGTTTTGACCCAAAAGAGTTATCTCTTTAGAACCATTATCAACTAAATTTTTAGCTTCTTTTAATATTTGACTGAAAGGTCTTGAATATTCAGGACCTCTCGTATAAGGAACAACACAGAAATTACAAAATTTATCACATCCTTCTTGTATTGTTAAAAAAGAAGATATTTTGTTTGAATTATTTTGAATTCTACTTAAGTATTCAAATTTAGATACTGTATCAAATTCTGTTTCTTCTATTTTTTCATTTTTATCAAGATAATTTATAATTGTGTCGTTAATTTTATGATATGATTGTGGACCTATTATTAAATCAACATATGGTTCTCTTTTAAGTATTTCCTCGTTTTCTGCTTGAGCTACACATCCAGTGATAATCACAAGTGGCTTTTTTTTAGATCTAAATATTTTTTTTACTCTTCCTATCTCATGATAAACTTTTTCCTTAGCCTTATCTCGAATATGACAAGTATTCAATAAATAACAATCTGCTTCTTCATATACTTTTGTCTTTACGTAACCGATTTGTTTTACTGTATCGTAAATCCTATTAGAGTCGTACTCATTCATTTGACAACCAAAGGTTTTAATAAATATTTTTTGATCCATTAATTTATTGGGATTTTTTTTTTACACCATACAGCTCTAACTTATGATCAACTAATGTATAGCCATATTTCGCAGCTATCTTTTCCTGAAGCTGATTAATTTCATCATCCACAAATTCTATAATTTCTCCTGTTTTAATATCTATTAAATGATTATGGTCGTCATTCAATTCATATCTAGCTTTTCCTGTTTTAAAATCGTGCTTAGTAAGTATTCCAGCTTCTTCAAAAAGTTTTACGGTTCTATATACAGTGGCAATACTAATCTTAGGATCTATTTTTGAAACTCTATTATACAATTCATCAACATCAGGATGATCTGACTCTCCATATGCTTCTTTAGACTCTAAAATTACCCTTGCAATGGTTCTTCTTTGGTCTGTTAATTTAAGACCCTTTTTTTGAAATTTTTCCTCTATTTTATCTGACATATTTAAATTTAACCTTAATAAATAGGATTAATCAAATTTTTTTCAATTTTATATTTCTCGCACAAATTGGGGATATTTTCATATTTATCGATATTCTCTTTATCAAAATCCTGAAAACTAAAGCAATAATAGTCAATTTTTTTTGCTATATATATTGCTTTTACAACTGCCAACGAATTTCTTATACCAGCAAAACTTCCCGGCCCTCGATTGACATATAATTTTGATAAATTTTCAATTTTTAAATTATTCTCAGATAAAAAATCCCTCATAAAAATTACTATTTTTTCATAATTAGTTTTACTATTTTCATGACTAACACTATAAATATTTTTATCTTTAATGAGCATAAAAAATATTTTTTTGTCAGCAGCATCAATAATTAAAATATTCATATTATTATTTTATTTTACAGCAAATTCTAAAGCAGAAGATAATAATATCAAACAATATTCTAATGATGAAGGTATTTTATCAATAATGTATCATAGATTTAACGAAAATAAATATCCCTCTACAAATATTCAGATGGATGTTTTTTATGAACAAATCAAACTCATTCAAGACTCTGGTTACAAATTTTTAAATCCTAACGAATTAGAAAACAAATTTAATAAAGTTAAAAAAGAAAAAGAAATTCTTTTAACTATAGATGATGGATTTAAATCGTTTTACCAAAACGCATGGCCATTTTTAAAAGAAAATAAAATTCCATTTATTTTATTTGTTTCAACAGATCCGGTTGGAGGAAATGGATATATGACATGGGATCAAATAAGAGAAGTTGAAAAAGAAAATTTTGCTTTAATTGGTCACCACTCACATTCACATGATTATTTAATCGATAAAAGTGATACTGAATTTATTGCAGATATGGATAAGGCTAATAAAATATTTCTTAACGAAATTGGTTATATTCCCTCCATGTTTTCATATCCTTTTGGTGAATATTCAGAATTTATGAGAAATTATGCATCAAAAAATTTTAAATATGCTTTTGGACAGCATTCGGGCGTAATTGACTTGAATAAGGAAAAATTTCAACTTCCAAGATTTCCAATTAATGAGAATTATGGAAAATTAGAACGATTTAAAACAATCATTAATACTTTTCCTCTAGAATATAAAAAACTTTTACCTATTGAAAAAAAAATTGGAAAACAAAATAACCCTCCTAATTTTCAAGTAGAATTTTTTAAAGAGCAGAAAAATATTAGAAATATTACTTGTTTTTCTAATGAAGGTGATATTTGGAAAAAATCTGAGATACAAATTAAAGAAAACATTTTAACTATAAAATTTAGAGAAGCATTCAAACCTAGAAGAGGAAGAATCAATTGTTCATTAAATGATAAAGGAAAATGGAGATGGTTTGGAACCCAATTTATAATAAAATCAAATTAGACTTTCAAGCTCTAAACTGGATGGTAAGAGTTTAGCATCATCAAAGTCCTTTAAATTGTTTTGAGTTATAATTTTTTTTAGAACTTCTACGTATTGATTGCCTGTCTCTGCGTATTGATCAAGGTGTTCTGATAGAATGATACTGTCTAAAGGTTTGCCTAGATCTCGCAATTTGGCTCTGGCTAGTCTAAATTCCTGATAAGAAGAATGTGTATTTAAGTTTCTTTGATATGCTCTTACAGAAGCTTGGAGAATATTAAATTTCATCACTTTATGTCCCTCATCTTTTTCAGCTTCTTTAGGCTTTAAACCTTCTCCAGACCAAGTCCATTGACCGTACAACGCATTTCCCTCTTGAGCAAATCTTGAGGTCCCCCATCCTGTTTCCTTTGCTGCTTGCGCCAATGCTAAAGAGACTGGTATTTCATCCATTCTCATTTTTAAAACTAATAAATCTTTAGAGGGTATTCCATATTGTTTATATTTATTATTAAGCCATTTTTTCTCAAGTTTTGTGTTATTGCTTTTATTTATAATTCCAAAAAGTCTTGCACGGTCTAATTTGATATTATTATTCTCTTTTAAAATCAAAGGTAATACAATTTGAATAAATAGCTCCTTTCTTTTTTTCGTATTTTCTATCATCTTTATTTCTGTTGGTAGAAGGGTAAGAGCAATAGGTTTAACTAATTTAGTTTTTCTAATATCATCCAGTTTATAATTTGTATCCTCGTATAATTGTTTTATTGTAGATGCATCTAATCTTACTGTGTCAGTTTCTTTTTCATTTAAACTATAAATATCAACCAATAAATCTCTTTCGTCATAAGTTTCATCAAAATTATTATTATTTTTTTTATCTAAAGTGTAAGCCAGAATTACTTTTGAATTATTTTTAAATTCTTTTGTATTTAATATTTTTTCATCTGCAAATTTTATAACTATAGGTAAAGAATAAAAAATCATAATCAAAACAAAGCTACTCAAAAGAGTTCTTGCTAGTGAACCAAAGTTATTTTCATCTATTGCTTTCAAAATTTTAATACTATTTTTTTTTAATTTTTTTCTCATAAATTAAATAGCAACTACCTCTTTAACTTCAGGAATATAGTGACATAATAAGTTTTGGACGCCTTGTTTTAAAGTCATTGTAGAGCTAGGACATCCTGAGCAACTACCCTGCAATTGAACCATTACAACTCCATCTTTGAACTCTTTAAATTTTATATCGCCACCATCTTTTGCAACAGCTGGTCTAATCTTTTGATCTAATATTTTCACAATTTTTTTTTCAATTTCACCAAGATTTGTATCGTTTTCAAACGGGCTTTTATCAATTACAAACTCTTTACCGCTAGAGTAAAAATCATTTATTAAAGAAATAACAATATGCTTAATCTCATCCCAGTTAACTTCATCATATTTATTTATTGAAATAAAATCTTTACTTAAGAAAATTCCCTCAACACCATTAACTGACATTAAATTTCTAATTAGCTCATTTTTAACATCATCTCTTTTTGTGATTTCAAAAGAACCACCATTAGATACTGGCCTACCTGGCAAGAATTTTAATGAATTTGGATTTGGCGTTACTTCAGTTTGAACGAACATACATTATATATAGTCAATAATTTTAAAATTGGAACTTGTTTAGGATATTTTATACAAAACCTATTATTTCTTGCATTTTTTTTAGTTTATTCGATGAAATATCGTTAGCTTTTTTTTGACCATCTAAAAGAATTTGATCTAAATATTTTTTGTCATTATTTAATTTTTTGATTTCATTTGAAATTTTATCAATTTTCTCAACTAATACTTGAGAAAGCTTTTCTTTAAATTCAGAAAAATTTTTACCACTAAATTCGTTAATTGATTTTTCTAATGTAAAGTTTGTTAAGCTTGAATATATTCCTAATAGATTTTTTGCTTCAGGTCTTGTATCTAGTTCTTTTAAACTATTTGGTAATGGCAATGGATCAGTTTTTGCTTTTTTTATTTTATTAATAATCAAATCTTTATTATCAGTCAAATTTACTCTACTTAAATCTGATAATTCAGATTTACTCATTTTTTTTGTTCCATCTTTTAAACTCATTATTCTTGAAAATTCTTTTTGAATAAGTGGTTCTGGAGCTTTTAAAAATTCATCTACAGCATAATCGTTATTAAACTTTTGAGCTATATCTCTACATAGTTCTAAATGTTGCTTTTGATCTTCTCCAACTGGTACATGCGTTGCATCATATAACAGAATATCTGCGGCCATTAAAATTGGATATGAATAAAGTCCAATACTGGCTTTCTCTTTATCTTTTCCAGCCTTTTCCTTAAATTGTGTCATTCTGTTTAACCATCCCATTCGTGCTACACAACTTAACAACCAAGCAGCCTCTGAGTGTGCAGGAACAGTTGATTGATTAAAAATAATGCTTTTTTTTGGATCAATTCCACAAGCAACAAAAGTTGCTACTGTTTCTCTGATATTATCTCTTAGTTCTTTTGGATCTTGTTTTACTGTGATAGCATGTAAATCTACTACACAAAAAATACAATCATTTTTGTCATCATTATTTAATTCAACAAAATTTTTAATAGCACCTAAATAGTTGCCTAAATGTAAGTTACCTGTTGGTTGCACACCTGAGAATATTTTTTTTTTCATTTTAATACTTTAATTTAATATCCTTTAATTGAAAAGCTTTGATGAAATAACATACAATTAGATAAAATAATAATCCTAAAATAACTGCTAAAACTAAATACAAAGATTTAAGTAAATTACCAAATACCATTTCATTCTGGAATAAGTTTAATAGAAAGTTGAAAAATAAACCCATTAGAATTGATGCAATAATTATTTTAATGGAATTTGTAAAAAACATTTTGTTAAAATAAAATAATTTACGATTTTTTAAGAAAAAAAATAATAATATCGAATTAAACCAAGATGAAATAGTTGTTGCTATTGGAATTATTACAAAACCTATTTCGTTAAAATAATAAATACTTATAAAAACGTTTAACAGTACAGAAATCAATGAAACATAAAATGGTGTTTTGGTATCGTGATTTGCAAAGAAAAAACTTGAAAAGACTTTTATTAAAGCAAATGCTGGCAAGCCAAATGCAAAATAATATAAAGCCAAACTTGAGTTGTTTACTGAAGTTTCATTGAAAGAACCATACCCAAATAAAGCTGAAACGATCTGTTCTGATCCAATAATTAGAGCAATTGTTGCTGGAAGACTTAAAAATAAACTCAATTCAAGAGCTTTATTTTGTAAAAGTATAACCCTATCTTTTTTTTTAGATTGAACATATTTTGAAAGTTGTGGAAGGATTACAACACCAATTGCAATTCCAGCTATTGCTAAATTAATTTGATAAATCCGATCTGCATAATACAAATAAGAAACTGCACTTGCTTGAAGTGATGCAATTATTGTTCCAACTAAAATATTAATTTGAGTAACTCCAGAGGAAAAAATGCTAGGTAAAAGTTTTTTAAAAAAAAATCTCACTTTGTCGCTAGCTTTAAATTTGAAATCTAATTTAAGTGAGTAGTACTTTGATACATATTTATATAAAAATAATAATTGCAAAAAACCTGCGAAAGAAACACCATAAGATAAATAATAAACAAGATGGTCTCCTAAAGATTTTGAAAAAATTAATACTAATATCAGAATAATATTTAAGATTATTGGAGCTGCGGCCGCTGCTGCAAATTTATTGTGAGAATTTAAAATTGCAGAAAAAAAAGATGCTAAACAAATAAATAACAAAAATGGAAAAGTGATTCTAGTTAAATTTATTGCAACTCCCATTTTTTCTGTGTCATCAACAAATCCAGGAGCAATAAGTGAAACAAACGTCGGCATAAAAATTTCAATTATGATTATAAAAAATAACAATCCTAAGAACAAAAGATTGAAAACATCATTAGCAAATTTATCTGATTTTTTTTTTCCTTTAATAATTTCTGATGAATAACTTGGAACGAATGCTGCATTAAAGGTACCTTCTGCAAACAATCTTCTAAAAGTATTAGGTATTCTAAATGCTATAAAAAAAGCATCTGCTAACATTCCTGTTCCAAGGAAAATTGCTATTAAAATATCTCTTAAATAACCAAGCAATCTACTTATGATCGTATAAAAACCAAATGTACCTGTTGACTTAAGTAAGTTCATAAATCATATTAGTCTTAATTTACCCCAATTATATACTTATTGTTATCAGAAATGAAAAAAACAAAAATTGATCATTACACAGATAAAGAAGCTTTAGATTTTCATAAAGACAAAAAACCTGGCAAGATTGAGATAATTTCCTCAAAAAATATGACAACAAAGCGAGATCTAGCTTTAGCCTATTCTCCAGGTGTAGCTGCTCCAGTTAAAATGATTAGTGAAAATTCAGATGCAGTATACGATTATACTAGCAAAGGAAATCTAGTTGCGGTTATTAGTAACGGGTCAGCAATTTTAGGAATGGGAAATTTAGGTGCCCTTGCTTCAAAACCTGTTATGGAGGGTAAGGCAGTTTTGTTTAAAAGGTTTGCAGACATTGACTCTATAGATTTAGAGATTGACAGTAAAGATGCCAATGAAATTATTAAATCTATCAAAAATTTTGCTCCAACTTTTGGGGGAATTAATTTAGAAGATATAGCTGCACCAGATTGCTTTATAATTGAAAAAAAACTAAAGGAAATTCTTGATATTCCTGTATTTCATGATGATCAACATGGAACCGCAATAATAACTACAGCTGCTTTAATAAATGCACTCGATGTTAGTGGTAAATCAATAAAAAAAATTAAAGTAGTAGTAAATGGTGCAGGTGCGTCTGCACAAGCATGTACAGAATTATTTAAAAAATTTGGAGTACCCTCAAAAAATATAGTTATGCTTGATAGAAAGGGAGTGATTTATAAAGGTAGACCTGCAAAAATAGATCAATGGAAATCAAGATTTGCAATTAACACAAAGCTAAGAGATCTTAAAGATGCAATTAAAGACGCTGACGTTTTTTTAGGTTTATCAGCAAAAGGAGTTTTGAAAAAAGATATGGTTAAATCAATGGCAAAAAATCCAATAATTTTTGCTTGTGCAAATCCTGATCCAGAGATAACACCGGAAGAAGTTAATGAAATTAGAGAAGATGCTATTGTTGCAACTGGAAGATCAGATTATCCAAACCAAGTAAATAATTTGATTGGATTTCCATATATTTTTAGAGGTGCATTAGATGTCAGATCAAAAACAATTAATGAAGAGATGAAAGTAGCTGCTGCAGAGGCAATTGCAAAACTTGCTAGAGAAGAAGTACCAGATGAGGTTGTTGCTGCAATGGGTGGTGAGAGACCTCATTATGGAAAAGACTATATTATTCCATCTACTTTTGACCCAAGATTAATCAGTGTAATACCTGCAGCTGTTGCTAAGGCTGCTATGGATAGTGGAGTAGCAAGAAAAAAAATAATAGATTTTGAAATTTATAAAGATCAGCTTAAACAGAGACTTGATCCAACAGTAACTATCATGCAAGGTATAAATTCTTTTATCAAAAAAAATCAAAAAAGAATTGTTTTTGCAGATGGAGAAGATGAAAATACTTTAAAGGCAGCAATAGCTTTTAAAAATTCTAAATTAGGTATTCCGATTTTGATTGGAAAAGAAAGTAAAATTAAAGAACAAATCAAAAAAATTGGTTATGATGAAGATTTTGATATTGAGATAATAAACTCAAAAGATACAAAAAAAAGAAACCGATATGTTCAACATCTTTTTCACAAACTTCAAAGGGAGCAGGGCTTTCTTGAGGGAGACTGCGATAGATTAGTTAGAACTGATCGAGTTATTTGGGCAGCTTGTATGGTTGCATGTGGAGATGCGGATGGTGCTGTAACAGGAAATACTAGACGTTTTGGAGCATCTCTTGAAAAAATAAAACAAGTTGTTGATGTAAGATCTGGAGAAATAATGTTTGGGCTAAATATGATTGTCCATGAAGGAAAAACTATTTTTATAGGCGACACTAGTGTTCATGAGTATCCAACGTCAGAACAAATGGCTGAAATAGCTATTTCAACTGCTAGAGTGGTAAGACTATTTGGATTTGATCCTAAAGTAGCCTTTGTATCTCATTCTACTTTTGGTCAACCGCTTACAAGTAGAACAAAACATATCAGAAATGCAGTAGAAATTTTAAAAGAGAGGAAAGTAGATTTTGAATTTGATGGTGATATGCAGCCAGATGTGGCGCTTAATAAAGAATACAAAAACCTGTACCCATTTTCTAAAATTGTAGGAAATGCAAATATACTAATTATGCCAGGTCAGCACAGTGCTGCTATATCTTATAAAATAATGAAGACTCTCGGTGATACAAAAGTAATTGGTCCACTACTAATAGGATTAGGTTTACCAATTGAAATTGCTCCTCTAAGAACATCGATATCAGAAATACTTAATTTAGCTTCAATAGCAGCATACTCAGCAGAAGTGATAGATTATAAAAAATAATTAATCCTTTTTAATTCTTAAATCAGATACTAAGATTATACTTGCTATAACATCCTCCACATCTAATATCTCTTTAGCTTCTTTTATAACCTCATCTTTTTCATCTTGTGTCATAGCAATCCCATAAATGTAAATTTTCTTTTTATATGTATCTATGTCGTAATTTACAGATTTTATATTTTTGTTAAAAACTAAAGCAGTTCTAAGTTGTGAAGTAATTAGAACATCTTTTGCAGATTGTTTAAAATTAAACTCTTGCTTTATTTTAATATCATTTCTTACAGATCTCGCGCCGCTTGTCTCCCAAGCCATTTTTGTAATTCTGAGCTTTTCTTCAGGATTATCTACTTTCCCTGTTAAAAATATTCTACCATCTAAAACTTTTGATTTTACTGACAACAAGTATTTTTTATCCTCTAAAAGAATTCTTGCAGATAAATTTTTTTGCATAATTGAGTCATCTACTTGAGTTCCGACCGTTCTAGGATCAAAAGCAACACTTACCCCTGTTCCAAATATTCCCTTAGAGCCAACACCAGTGCATCCTGTTAAAAATAATAAAATTGAAAATACAATTAAAATTTTATTCATCATTATCAATACTTAAACAATATTTATAAATTTCTTTCTTTGGTACTTTGCTGATCTCATGCATCACCTCAGAGATTTCTTTTGTTGAGAGTTTTTTGATCATTTTATTTATAATGTTTTTATCTGATTCACTGAGAATATGAGAAGTTTTTTTTGTAATTTTTTTCTCAGAAATAACTAGGGTTAATTCACCTTTTGGCTCTTTATTAAATATATCCAAATCATTTACTGAACATCTTATATATTCTTCATAATATTTTGAAATTTCTCTACAAATTAAAATTTTTCTATCAGCAAAATTTTTTTTGATTTGAGGAATTATTTTATTAATTTTCTTTGGAGATATAAAAAAAACCAATGTATAATCTATGGTGGAGATAAATTTTAAATAATTTAAAAAATCTTTATTTTTTTCAGGGAAAAAACCAAAAAAGAAATACTTATCAGAAAACCCACTCGCAGCAATAGCTGTTGTAACAACTGATGCACCTGGTAAAGAAATCACTTCAATTTTATTTTTTATACATTCATTTATAAGTATAGCTCCAGGGTCTGCAATGGTAGGTGTACCTGCATCTGATATAAGAGAAACAATTAATCCTTGATTTAACAAACTAATTATTTTTGATAAATTTTGTTTCTCATTAAATTTATGGTTCGAAATTAATTTTTTTTTAATCTGAAATTTATTAAGTAAAATTTTTGAAACTCTTGTATCTTCACAAAGAACATAATCTGAACTTTTCAAAACTTCCAATGACCTTAATGTTATATCACCTAAGTTACCTATTGGGGTTGGCACCAAATATAGGCCTTTTTTTAATTCATTTTTATCAGATATAGGCTTTACCATAATTAAAACAGTATTAGATTATAATAACATCAAATGATTAGAATTATTAAATTTCTTTTTTTTATTTCAATATATTTTCTTTATTTTAATGGACAAGCATTCTCTGAAGAAGCTAAAATAAAAATTGGTTTGCTGGTGCCTCTGACTGGTGATAATGCTGAGTTAGGAAAACAAATCTTAAATTCTACTAGACTTGCAATAAAGGATATTGATTCAAAACAGATAGAAATATTTCCTAAAGATACTCGTTCAGATCCAAAAGAAACTCTTCGTTCAGCTATTAAGCTAGAACAAATGGGAATAAATATTGTTATCGGTCCAGTCTTTTATGAGAATATTATATTTTTAAATGAAGTGAAAAATTTGACTTTTCTATCGTTAACTAACAAAACACTAGAAATTCCAAATAATGTTGTAACTGCAGGAATAAATTCAACTTCACAATTGAATACTATTAAAAAATTTATAGAAATAAATGATATTAAAAAAACTATTTTTCTTATCCCAAATCTAGACTACGACTTAGAAATTAAAAATGGGATAAAAAACTCTAAAATAAAAACATATAAAGAATATTTTTATGATATCGAACCGACAAAATTAACAAAACAAATAGAAAAAATAACTAATTACGAAACTAGAAAACAAAACTTAATTGATGAAATCACGAGACTTGAAAAATCTGATGATCCAAATAGAGAAAGAAAAATTGAGGTACTCAAAAAAAAATATACGATAGGCAATTTAAATTTTGATTCAATTATAATTGCAGATTTTAATGAAAGTCTCAAAAGTGTTGTAACTTCATTGTTATATACTGATGTATCTCCAAAAGAAAAATATTTTATAACTTTTAACCAATGGTTTGATGATAGTTTGCTTGCTGAAACTATCTCTCAACCTATTTATTACCCATCAATTAATAAACAAAATTTATCTGAGTTTGAGAAGAAGTTTGAAAAACAATTTAATCAAACACCAAATCATTTATCTTTATTGAGCTATGATCTTGTTGGATTAATTTATTATTTATCACTTCAAAATAATCCTACAGATTTACATAAATCTTTTAAAACAAAGAATTCTTTCAAAGGAAAAATTGGAATTTTTGATATAGAAAATAACAAGATTAATCATAGATTAAATTTTTATGAAGTAGATAATGGTATTCTTAAAGAAATTTTTTAATTTTTTTAAATGCAATCGATCTATGGTCGATTTTACATTTATTAGAAAACTTCATTTCACCAAAAGTTTGTTTCTTTTTTTTTGGAATAAAAATTGGATCATATCCAAAACCATTTTTTCCCCTAATATCGTTTGAAATATAACCCTCAATTTTTCCTATGACACTCGCAATTATTTTATCAAAATAACAAATTGAAAGTGCACATACAAATCTTGCTTTAATCTTTTTAGCTCTCCAGTTCTTATCTTTTTTATCTAACTCTCTATATACTCTTCCAATTGCTTTATTAAAATCTCCCTTAGATCCAGCCCACCTAGCTGAAAAGATTCCAGGCTTTTTATCCAAACAATCTATTTCAAGACCAGAGTCATCAGCAATACAAACTAAATTAGATTTTTTTGAAAAATACTTAGATTTGATTATTGAATTTTCCTTAAATGTTTGCCCATTTTCTGCTGGGCTTTTAAGATTAAAATCTGATGTAGAAAAAATCTTAATTGATTTTGGTAATAAACCCTTAATTTCTCTAAGTTTTCCTTTGTTATTTGTGCCAATTAATATTTTTGATATTTTTTTTTTTAACATCTAGAAATTTCTAAATTTCTTACCATATAAGTTCTTATGGAAAAAGAGCAAAAAGAAAATATCCAAAATGAAAATTTAGCTAAGGAAGAAAATAATCAATCTACTAGCTCTCAGGATCAAACAGACAATCATAATAAAAAAGAAGAAGAGGACAAAAAAGAATTAACACCAGAAGAAAAGATTTTAGAGCTTGAAGATAAACTAGCTAGAACATTTGCTGAAATGGAAAATCAACGAAGAAGGTTTGAGAAGGAGAAGGAAGATGCTTTTGAATACGGTGGTTTTTCATTTGCTAAAGAAGCGCTTAGCCTTATAGATAATCTTGAAAGATCCAAAAGTATTTTAGAAAGTGATGAAAAGTTGAAAGACTCTGAAGCACTTAAAAAAACTTTAGAACATTTTGATATAATTCATAAAGATTTAATATCCATATTTAACAAAAATGATATTAAACAGATTGATAGTTTAAATAAAAAATTAGATCCAAACTTTCATCAAGCAATGATGGAAATTGAGGATGATACAAAAGAGCCAGGAACTATAATTCAAGAAATTCAAAAAGGTTTCACTATTAAAGATCGATTACTAAGGCCCTCATTGGTTGGTGTAGCTAAGAAAACTCAAGAAAAAGCAGCTAAAACAGAGGAAACTAAAGAGAATTCGGAGACTAAATAATGATCGGAACAGCTTGTAGAATCAAAATTAACACATATATGACACGGAGAATTAATTATTATGAGTAAAATTATTGGAATAGATCTAGGAACAACCAACTCTTGTGTGGCTATAATGGAGGGAAGCCAAGCAAAAGTTTTAGAAAATGCCGAGGGCGCTAGAACAACACCATCTGTTGTTGCCTTTACCGATGAAAAAGAAAAATTAATAGGTCAACCAGCTAAAAGACAAGCTGTAACCAATCCCGAAAATACTATTTTTGCAGTTAAAAGACTTATTGGAAGAAACTTTGATGACCCAACTGTTAAAAAAGATATAGAGGCAGCTCCATTTAAAATTGTTAATTCAGAAAAAGGAGATGCGTGGATAGAATCAAAAGGGGAAAAATATTCTCCTTCTCAAATTTCAGCTTTTATTTTGCAAAAAATGAAAGAGACTGCAGAAAAATATTTAGGCCAAGCAGTAACAAAAGCTGTGATTACTGTTCCTGCCTACTTTAATGATGCTCAGAGACAAGCAACAAAAGATGCTGGAAAAATTGCAGGTCTAGAAGTTTTAAGAATTATAAACGAACCTACTGCTGCATCATTAGCTTACGGTTTAGATAAAAAACAAAATAAGAAAATTGCAGTTTATGATTTAGGTGGTGGAACATTTGATGTTTCAATACTTGAACTCGGTGATGGAGTTTTTGAAGTTAAATCAACTAATGGAGATACATTCTTAGGAGGTGAAGATTTTGATAATTCTGTTGTTGAATATTTAATTACGGAGTTTAAAAAAGATAATGGAATAGATTTGAAATCAGATAAACTTGCTCTTCAAAGATTAAAAGAGGCGGCGGAAAAGGCTAAAATTGAGTTATCTTCAGCTGAACAAACTGATATTAATTTGCCTTTTATTACAGCCGATAAAACTGGTCCAAAACATATTAATTTAAAACTTACAAGAGCGAAACTCGAGGCGCTAGTTGAAGATCTTATAGCCAGAACAATTCCACCTTGTAAAACAGCATTAAAAGATGCTGGTGTCACAGCTAATGAAATTGATGAAGTTGTAATGGTTGGTGGTATGACTAGAATGCCAAAAGTAATCGAAGAAGTTAAAAACTTTTTTGGCAAAGAACCAAATAAAAGTGTTAATCCAGACGAAGTTGTAGCAATGGGTGCCGCAATTCAAGCAGGTGTTTTGCAAGGTGATGTTAAAGACGTATTATTATTAGATGTAACACCCCTATCTTTAGGTATAGAGACTTTGGGTGGAGTTTCTACAAAATTAATCGAAAAAAATACGACAATACCAACCAAAAAAAGCCAAGTATTCTCAACTGCTGAGGATAATCAACCTGCTGTTTCTATTAGAGTGTTGCAAGGTGAAAGAGAAATGGCGAGTGATAATAAAATTTTAGGAAACTTCGAGCTAGTTGGAATTGCACCTGCGCCTAGAGGTGTTCCTCAAATTGAAGTTACATTTGATATTGATGCAAATGGTATTGTTAATGTTTCAGCAAAAGACAAAGGCACTGGTAAAGAACAAAAAATTCAAATTCAAGCTTCAGGTGGTCTAAGTGATGATGAAATTGAAAAAATGGTAAAAGATGCTGAGGCTAACAAAGAAGCTGATAAAAAGAAAAGAGAGTCAGTAGATGTAAGAAATCAAGCTGACACTTTAATTCATTCTACAGATAAAAATCTAAAAGAGCACGGTTCTAAAGTATCTGAAACTGACAAAAAAGCAATTGAAGATGCTATAGGTCAATTGAAAGAAGCTCTTAAAAGTGAAAACATTGATGATATTAAGAAAAAAACTGAAGCACTAGTTCAAGCTTCAATGAAACTTGGAGAAGCAATATATAAATCACAACAAAATACAAAACCAGACTCAAATAAAGATGATGGTAAAGATGATAAAGGAAAAAAAGAAGATAATGTTGTTGATGCTGATTTTGAGGAAGTAAAAGACGAGAATAAAGAAAAGAGCGCATAACATACATTTATCTGTCCGGGGTATTAAATGGCAAAAAGAGATTATTATGAAGTCCTCGGTGTAAACAAAAGTGTATCCCCTGAAGAATTAAAATCTGCATATAGAAAATTAGCTGTAAAATATCATCCAGATAAAAATCCAGATGATAAAGGTGCTGAAGAAAAATTTAAAGAAGCAAGTGAAGCTTACGGAGTTCTTTCTGATAAATCGAAAAAAGAGAATTATGACAACTTTGGTCATGCTGCGTTCGAAAACGGTGCTGGAGGGCGTGGAGGGTTTGGAGGATTTGGAGGTTTTAGTAGTGCTGATTTCTCTGATATATTTGAAGATTTTTTTGGAGATTTTGGTGGAGGTGGAGGTCGTTCAAGAAGAAATTCAAACAACAGAGGCTCTGATTTAAGATATGATTTAACAATTACTTTAGAAGAAGCTTATTTAGGAAAAAAACAAAATATACAATTTTCTACCTCTGAAAAATGTAACACTTGTAAAGGTAATGGATCTAAACCAGGATCTAGTCCTGATAGATGTAGTTATTGTGGTGGTAACGGCAGAGTAAGATCTAACCAAGGATTTTTTACTGTACAACAGACCTGTCCACAGTGTTCTGGTAATGGAGAAGAAATTACTAATCCATGTTCAGAATGTAACGGTCAAGGGAATATTCAAATCTCAAAAAAGATTTCTGTAACTATTCCAAAGGGAGTAGATGATGGAACAAGAATTAGACTAGCTGGTAAAGGTGAGGCAGGAACAAGAGGTGGTGCTACTGGAGATTTATATTTATTTATAAATGTAAAATCTCATGAACTTTTTAAAAGATCAGATGTAAACTTATTTTTTGAATTTCCGATTTCAATTGCAGACGCTGCTCTTGGTAGTACCATAGAAATACCTACAATAGATGGAAAAAAAGCAAAAATTAAAATACCCGGCGGCACTCAAGATGGTAAACAATTCAGACTAAGGGGCAAAGGAATGCCATTTATGAGAAGAGGAGATTTTGGTGATTTATATGTTCAAGTAAAAACAGAGGTTCCTGTTTATTTGAATAAAGAGCAAAAAGAACTTTTAGAAAGATTTCGAAAAATAGAGAATGATAAATCCAATCCAAGTATTAAAAAATTCTTTGAAAAAGCAAGAAGTTTCTGGAAAAATTAAGATTACTATTGAAAAAAATCAATGCTAGTTTAATTAACTAAAATGATTATTTGGATCGCTTCTTATCCTAAAAGTGGTAATACCTGGATAAGGTCTTTTCTAACAGCTTATTATTTTTGCGAAGATGGAATTTTTGATATTGATAAGTTAAATTACATTCAAGATTACCCAAACAAACAATTTTTTAAAAATGAAATAAAAGAAGGTGAAATTCATAACCATTGGGAAGAGTCTCAAAGAGTAATATTAGCTGAAAAAAAGATAAAATTTTTAAAAACTCATAATTCTTTAATTACAGCTTTTGGAAATGAATTTACGAAGCCTAAGTATTCACTTGGTGTAATTTATATTATTAGAGATCCTAGGAATGTTATTACCTCAGTTAAAAATCATAATGATTTCCAAACATACGACAAAGCATTAGAATTTATGCAAAATGAAAATACGGTTATATCAGATTATAAACATTTAAATAATCATGCTAAAACAAATATAATAAACTCTTGGAGAATTAATTATCAATCCTGGTTAAGTAATAATCGATTCAGAAGATTTACAGTTAAATATGAAGATTTAATAGAAAAAACTGATCAAACTTTGAGAGATTTAATTATTTTTGTTAACACAATTTGTAGATTTAATAATGGTATAGATATAAAAAAATTTAATAATGCTGTTCAATCAACAACTTTTGATAAGCTACAAAACTTAGAAAATTCTGGAAGATTTTCAGAAAGTGTTTATTCGGATAAAACTAAAGAGAAAATAAAATTTTTTTATTTAGGTCCAAAAAATAACTGGAAAGAAAAACTTAGCAAAAGTTTAATTGATAAAATGAATGATTACTACAAAGATGATTTAAAAAAATTAAATTATGAAATCTAAAACTATAAGATTGACAATTACCGGTTGCCTAGGACGCATGGGTCAACAACTTATTAAAGCTGCTAACGTAAACAAAAATTTTTCTATATATAGTTTAACGGAATATAAAAAAATTAATAAAAAAATCTTAGGTATTTTGCCCCAACAGAATACAGAGGACGCCTTTAAAAAAACAGATGTTATAATTGATTTTACTGTACCTAAATGCACTTTTGAAGTTTTAAAAATAGCAACAAAATTAAAAAAAAAAGTTGTAATAGGAACTACAGGTTTTACAGAAAAAGAGGAAAAAATAATTAAAAATTACTCGAAAAAAATTTCAATATTAAAAGCTGGAAATATGAGCTTAGGTATTAATTTATTAATGTACCTAACAGAAATAGCCTCAAAATCCCTTGGAAATAAATATTTAAGCAAAATTTATGAAGTACACCATAAACATAAAAAAGATTATCCATCAGGTACAGCTTTAATGTTGGGCAAAGGAATTGCTTTAGGTAAAAATAAGAATTTTTACGATATAATTGGTAAAAAATATTTAAACAGAGAAAAATTTCCCTATGGTAAAAAAATAAATTTTAATTCACTTAGAAAAGGTGAAATTATTGGTGAACATGAAGTGTTATTTTCAAGCGGTAAAGAAATAATTAAACTTAATCATGAAGCGTTTGATAGATCATTATATTCGGAAGGCGCTCTTTCAGCTGCTAACTGGATAGTCAATAAAAAACCAGGTCTATATTCAATGAGAGATTTGATGAATTTTGAGTGATGAATGAAATTCAAAGAGCCAAGGTAGTATTAAAAATACTTAATAAGACTTATCCGAATATTAAAGTACCATTAAAAAGTAGAAATGTATTTACCTTGCTGATTTCTGTTCTTCTTTCAGCACAATGCACTGATGTTAATGTAAATAATGTAACAAAAAATATATATCCTAAATACTATAAACCTAAACATTTTGTCAAATTAGGAAGAAAAAAAATTGAAAAATTAATAAAAAAAATTGGTATCTTTAGAGTAAAAGCTAAAAGTATTTATAATTTATCCAAAATATTAATTGAAAAATATAAGGGAAAAGTACCAAAGACATTTGAAGAATTAGAACAATTACCTGGAGTTGGACATAAAACTGCTGGTGTTGTTATGTCTCAAGGATTTGGACAGCCTGCTTTTCCAATTGATACACATATTCACAGGCTTTCTCAAAGATGGGGTTTAACAAATGGAAAGAATGTTATCCAAACTGAACATGACTTAAAAAGATTATTTCCTAAAAAAGATTGGAATAAACTTCATCTACAAATTATCTATTATGGAAGAGAATATTGTAAAGCAAGGGATTGTTATGGAATTAGTTGTAAAATTTGCACTACTTGTTATCCTAACAGAAAAAAACCTTTTATAGCGAAAAAACCATAATGAAAATTTTAGGAATTGGAAATGCGATTGTTGATGTTCTTTGTAAAGTGCCAGATGAATTTTTAATTAAAAATTCATTGACAAAAAGCACTATGAAATTAATTGATGAAGCAGAGTTTAAAAAATTACTTTCGTCATTAAAAGTTGAAGAAACTATTTCAGGTGGATCAGTAGCCAACTCAATAGTAGGTTTATCTCAGTTAGGGAACGAAGTGGGTTTTCTTGGTAAAGTAAATGATGATGAATTAGGTCAAAAATATGAGAATGGGTTGAAAAAAGAAAAAGTAAAATATTTGTATAATAAAAAAAAAGAAACTAGCCCAACTGGATCTTGTCTAATTTTGATAACACCCGACTCTGAGAGAACAATGTGTACATTTTTAGGTACCTCTGGAAAAATAAATGAAAATGACGTTAATAAAGAACAAATTAAAAATTCAGAAATTCTATTTCTAGAAGGTTATTTATGGGATGATGGTGATCCAAAAAAAGCTTTTGAGGCAGCTATACACTCTTCAAAAAAAGTAGCCATGTCTTTGTCAGACTTATTTTGTGTAGAAAGACATAAGCCTCAATTTTTAGAATTAGTAAAAAACCGATTAGATATTGTTTTTGCAAATGAACAAGAAATTTTGTCTTTAATTGATGCTAAATCATTTGATGAAGCTATCGTTTTTTCAAAAGAAATAAAAAAAAATATTATTATTACTAGAGGTGAAAAGGGGGCGATAGGAATTGATATGAATCAAGTAGTTGAATGTAATGCAGATACCAGCGTAAAAATAAAAGATTTAACTGGAGCAGGTGATTTATTTGCTGCCGGTTATTTACATGGAATAATTAATAATTTTTCTTTAAAAGAAAGTTTAATTAAGGGTACTGAGCTATCAACAAAAATAATTCAAAAAATTGGTGCAAGAATTTAGTAAATTATCTTATACAATAACCATCTTTTTCATTTAAAATAAATTCATCATCATTAAAGGCGTCCTTTATTTTTTTTCTTAATCTATATATATGTGTTTCAACTGTATGTGTTTCTAAATTAGACGAATAATCCCAAACTTTTTTTTGAATCTCCTTAATACCTACATTACCCTCTTGATGGATAAAAATTATTAAGTTTATTTCTCTCTCTGTTAAATTTATGCTCTTATTTTTTAAAGAAATTTTCCTTGAATTTAGATCTAACTTATATTCACCAATCTTAAAATCAGATTGATTTAAAAATTTATTCTTTAAAAAGTTTACATTTATTAGTTCAATAAATTTAGCTAATTTGATCGGTGTTTTTTCTAATACTAAACAATTTTCTAACTGATTATGTTTTTGTGAAGATATAATTAAGAGATTTGATTTCTGCTCAAATCCTTTTGAATTTAAATCTTTTTTATTTAACTTTATAATTTTAAAATTTAGATTTTCGCTAATTTCAGTTAATATTTCATATAAAATTTGATATTCATAAACAAATAAATTTTTTGAATTCATATTTTAAAAATATGCGAATTATTGTTAAAAATAAAGAAACTCTTTTATTTGATGAGTTTCATTTTAGATGTTGTGTAGGTAAAAATGGATTTAATAAAAATAAAAAAGAGGGTGATAATACAACTCCAAAAGGTCTTTTTCATATAGGAGATATTTTCTACAGAGCTGATAAAGTTAAAAAACCTATCTCAAATTTAAAATCGATAATAATTAAGAAAAATATGGGTTGGTGTGACGACCCTAAGAGTAAATCCTATAATAAATTAATTAAAATAACAAAGAATTTAAATGTAAGACACGAAAAACTTTTTAGAAAAGATAACAAATATGACATCTTTATTTTAATTAAATACAACTATAAAAAAATAGTAAAAAATAAAGGAAGTGCAATATTTTTGCATCTAACAAAAAACTATTTACCTACTAAAGGCTGTATAGCACTTAAAAAAAGTGATTTTTTAATTTTATGTAAATTAATTACAAAAAAAACAAAAATTATAATCAACTAAATCTTTTACCAAATATGCCTGTACCAATTCTTAAAAAAGTTGCTCCATAATTTATTGCTTGTAAATAATCATTAGTCATACCCATACTAATTTCTTTTAAACCGATTTTCTGATTTAGTTCTGATAATTTTTTAAAGTAAAAACTTGGACTCTCATTTTCAGGCGGAATACACATTGTGCCAACAATTTTTAAGTTTAGTGAACAGCAAACTTTATAAAATGACTCAAATTTAGATGGCTCTATTCCTGATTTTTGTTGCTCACCACCCAAATTTATTTGAATAAAAATTTTAATATTCTTATTTTTTTTATGAATTTGCTCTGCTAGTTTATTCGCTAGTTTCAAATTATCTAGAGAATGTACGTAATCAAATATATCTACAGCATATTTAACTTTATTAGTCTGTAACTTTCCAAGCAAATGTAAATTAATTTTTTTATAATTTTTTTTAATATCCTGCCATTTTTTTAAAGCTTCCTGCACTTTGTTTTCACCAAAATCTATATGTCCGTAATTTAGTAATGGTAGTATATCTTGTTGTGGAAAAGTTTTGGATACTGCTATTATTTTTGGGCTATAACCGGATAATCCTAAATTTTTTATTTTATTGTTAATTTTATTCTGAATTTCAATTAAATTACTTTCTGTATAATGCATAAAAAAAATCTAAAAAAATATTATTTTATTAATAAATTTGAAAGCTCTCATCTTATAAATCTTAATAAAAGTATATCTTTTATTTGGAGAAATAAAGATAAAGAAACTGATTTAAATACTTTGATTAAACTGAGAGATTTTTGTAGGGAAAATAATAGGGAATTTTACCTTAGCAATGACATCAAATTAGCTATCAAATTCAACGCAAATGGAGTTTATATTTCATCTACAAATAAAAAATTGAATTTTAAATCAATTAAAACTAAAAAAAAATTTAAGATTTTAGGCTCCGCACATAATTTAAAAGAAATTAAAATCAAAGAACTCCAAGAAGTTGATGAAATTTTCTTATCACCAATATTTAAAAGTAAAAATAATCCTCAACTAAATATATATAAGTACCTCAATTTAAGAAGAGTTACATTTATGAAAGATATTTCTCTAGGTGGAATCAATAATAAAAATATTAAAAAATTAAACTTAATAAATCCTTATGGATTTGCTGGAATTTCTTATTTTGAGTAAAAAAAAAGGCCCCTAAAAATTAGGGGCCTTTTAAAATTAAACTTTTCTTAAATTAGAATGCAAACGATACGTTAACTATAGAAGCTTCGATGTCAGCAGCTGATGTTGATCCTGCAGCATTCTTAACTTCGTTGTAAGCATAACCGATAGTCATTCCACCCATAGTGTATGATGCACTGTAACCAGTGTTTTCTTCATCCATAGTAGCTGTTCCGAAATCAGTTTCCTGTTTTCCAGCTGATATAGAGAAGTCATCATTAACTACCATAGATACACCATAGTGAGTTCCTGACTCGTCATTACCTGAACCAGTAGCTAATTTAATTTCAGTTACTTGATATGCAGCAGTAATTGATCCAATCGAATAAGATAGACCATAAGTCTCGATGTCATTTTCAGAACCATCGCTACCCATACCTGCAACAACTTTCATTCCATCCATACCTTCTACATCGTATGAAACACCGAAGTGTGTAGCTGAGTTTTCACCCGCTGCTGGTTTTTTGTTGTAAGCTGCAGAAACTGAAAGACCATTTCCTGACCATGTGTAACCCCACTGAGCATTTGTAGCTAAAGTAGATGTTGCAACACCATTGTCATCCGCATCTGTAGTTTCAAATACCGGTGTGTAAGCTGAAGGTACTATATTGTTTACTGTTGATAAACCACCAGCTAAACCTGAAGCACCAATGAATTTAATGGTACCCATGTCATCTGGTAAACCAAATGTCATATTGTAATCATCCATTACATCATCGTCTAATTCCCAGTATGCGCTGAATGTAGTACCATTGTCTAATTCACCACTACCGTTAAATTTAACACTGTTACCCATTGCCCAAGGATTAGTTCCTGAAGCATTTGACTTACCAGTGTAGCTGATTGCAGCACCACCTGAAACACTTAGTTCACCTGCAAATGCAGAAGAAGCTACAAGTGAAGTAGCTAGAGCTGTCAAACCAACTTTATGTAGTTTGTTCATTTTTTCTCCTTTTATTAATTATAATTAATTATAATGAGAGTAACTTAGCTCTTTAGAGGCTGTTTTTTACTAGTTTTTAATAATATTTTAATATTTTTACTCTAATGTTGCAATAAAGTCACACTTTATAATACTAAAAATTAAAAAGGCTTAAAATCTAAACAATTATGAGATTTTATAATTTTTATAGTGTGTTAAAGAGCATAATAATATTGAATAATTAAATGAAACTTATAGCAGCTTTATCTTTAGTTATACTTCTTTTTTTTCAGTCAGCATGTGGTCCACTTGCTTACAAAAAAACATCTGCGAAAGAAGTTTCTGCAGATCCAAAAGAAAGAGTAGAAAAGAATCTTACTGAAGGTCGTGGATTTAGATTAAGCGATGCAATGAAAGGAGTTAATAACTCTTATTCATTCGCATCCTCAAACCCTTTATGGAAAGCAACTTTA
>CABXTP010000006.1 GCA_902515175.1 uncultured Pelagibacteraceae bacterium | reverse complement strand
TAAAATTTTATAAATCTATTTTTATAATCTTGCCCGTATTCAAAATATAACTTTAATATAGAGTCTGGATTTTTCTGTATAATTTGAGGCCATTCTATCAACAAAATTGATTGTTCATTACTTTCAAATAAGTTCAAATTTTTAATTTCTTTATTAGATTTAAGTCTAAATAAATCATAGTGTTTAATAATAATATCTCCTACATTGTATTCGTTCATGATATTAAATGTTGGGCTCGTTACCTCTGTTAATTTTATATTATGAAATTTTTGGTATTCATGTATCAAGTATTTTGCAAAAGTTGTTTTTCCTACACCTATTTCTCCATATAGATAAATAACATCTCCAATTTTTAAGAATTGTCTGAATTGTATTGCGGCAGCTTCTATTTTTTTTTCTGAAGAAATATCTAATTTATTTTCTTTAGTAGCGATAGGCATTTGGTTTGTATGGGCCGTCTACATCCACACTAATATAATCTGCTTGCTCTTTTGTGAGTTTTGTTAATTTAGCGCCAACTTTTTTTAAATGGAGCGTAGCGACTTTTTCATCTAAATGCTTTGGTAGCACATATACTTTATTTTCATAATTTTTAAAGTTATTCCAAAGTTCTATCTGTGCTATGACTTGATTTGTGAATGACGCGCTCATTACAAAACTTGGATGACCAGTTGCACATCCTAAGTTTACTAGTCTTCCTTCAGCTAATAAAATTATTCTTTTACCACTTGGTAATTCAATTTCATGAACTTGAGGTTTAACCTCTGACCATTTATAATTTTTGAGAGCCTCAACTTGAATTTCGTTGTCAAAGTGACCTATGTTACAAAGTATTGCTCTATCTTTCATGTTTCTCATATGATCTGCTGTAACAATATCTTTATTTCCAGTGGCAGTTACAACTATATCTGCTTTATCTATTGCATCATCCATTAAAACAACTTCATAACCTTCCATGGAGGCTTGAAGGGCACATATTGGGTCTGCCTCAGTAACAAGAACTCTCGCCCCGCTTTGTCTAAGTGAAGCAGCACTCCCTTTGCCTACATCCCCAAATCCAGCTACAATTGCCACTTTACCTGACATCATAACGTCAGTGGCTCTTCTTATGCCATCAACTAAGCTCTCTCTGCAACCGTATAAATTATCAAATTTTGATTTCGTAACTGAGTCATTTACATTTATTGCTGGAACTAATAACGATTTATTTTTTTCCATTTTATTCAAAGCTTTAATACCAGTTGTAGTTTCCTCTGAAACTCCTCTTACATCTTTTAATAGATCTTTATATTCATTATGCATTATTGCTGTTAGATCACCTCCATCATCCAATAACATATTTGGCTTCCAATCTTTTTTTGCCACTATAGTTTGTTTTATACACCAAACATATTCCTCCTCAGTTTCACCTTTCCATGCGTAAACAGGAATGCCTGCTTTTGCAATTGCGGCAGCTGCATGATCCTGAGTCGAGAAAATATTACATGAAGACCAACGAACATCTGCTCCTAAGTGAACTAATGTTTCAATTAAAACTGCTGTTTGAATCGTCATGTGAAGACAACCAATTATTTTTGCACCCTTTAAGGGTTTTTTTTCTCCATATTCTTCCCTAATTGCCATTAAACCTGGCATCTCACTTTCAGCGATTGAAATTTCTTTTCTTCCAAACTCTGCTTGGGATATATCTTTAACTTTAAAATCGTCCATGGCGAATTTTTTACTACAAAATTTATTTTAATCAATAAATGATTAAGACTTTGGAAATATTATTTCAATATTAGCACCTTTTTTTTGATGTCTATTTGAAGCATTGATCGAACCTTTGTGAAGATCAACAAGATTTTTTACAATGTTTAGTCCTAATCCTGAATGCTGACCAAATTTATCAGGCCTATTACTATAAAATCGCTTAAAAATTTTAGAGGTATCTTTTTCTTTAAACCCCTCTCCTTCATCAAGTATATTTAATTTAACCTGATTTGTTTTATCTTTAGAAATTTTTACCTCAATATTCTTATTATCTTCGCTAAATGAGATCGCGTTATCCAATAAATTTGCAATAATTTGTTCTATTCGGTTTTCGATTCCACTTATAATGTAATTTTTATTTCCATCATTAATACATGAAATATTGATACCTCTTTTTACTTTATAAATATTATTATAATCATCAACAACTGATTGAACTATCGGAAAAATATCAAATTTTTTAAACTTTTCTTTTGAAAGAGCTACTTCATCTTTTAGCATTTGAGAGTAATCAGTTATTAATCTTTCTATCCTTTGAACATCATGGCTCAAAATATTTACAAGTTTATATCTTTGACTAGAATCCTTCGTGTCATGTAAAATTTCAGATGCACTTTTTAAAGATGCTAAAGGATTTCTAATTTCGTGAACTAAATCTGTAGAAAAATTTTCAGCATTAGAAATTCTTTTTTGAAGCTCAAGAGTCATATCATCAAGTGAACTTGACAAAAGACCTAATTCATCATTTCTAACTTTAAGTTTATCAATATTAATTTTTTTATTATCTTTATTCTTAATTTGATTTGTATAACTAACCAAATTTTGAATTGGTTTTAAAAAATACCTATTTAATACAAAAGAAAATATAAGAATTACAATTCCTACTGCAAAGGCAGTCCGAATAATAAAAGTTTTTCTCTCATCAATTGCTGCTTTTACATCATTAGCATTTTGTGTAATTGCAATGTATCCAATATTTTTATCATCTCTAAATACATTTTTTATAGTAGTCAGTTTAAACCTATTAAATGCCTCTTGTGTAAAAGTGAAATGTTTTCCAAAATTTTTGGAACCAGCATAATTAAAAAGGATATCTTTCAATGAAACTAGATTTTCATTTCCAATATTAATATTTCTCTTTTCAATAATATTTTTATTTTTTTCATCATTCAAAATTTCTAATTCAATTATGTCTAATCTAGACGAGAATGATCTTGGATCGAGATCTAAAGTATCTGTATCTCCTACTAATTCTAAATTTTTATTAAAAAAAATTACTCTATCTAAATTTTGAAAGATAAATCTAGTGGAAAATAGGAAGCGTCTTATGTCCTCCTCATTAAATTCAATATTTAAAATATTTAAATTTTCAATTGTATTATTTATTATTTGAATATGAATAGACGATTTTTTTTTAATCAAATTAGGTTGAATATTCTTTAGATAAAAAAAAGTCAAAAGACCAATTATCGTAAAAAAAATAAAATTTATTAATAAAAATTTTTTTAAAATTGATAAATTTTTTAAAAGAAAATTAAACATTAACTAACATTCCACCTATATCCACTTCCATATCTAGTTTCTATAGCTGAAAAATCAGGATCAACTTTTTTAAATTTCTTTCTTATTCTTTTAATATGACTATCGATTGTTCTATCCTCTATTTCAGTATCCTCTCTATATGCAATATCCATTAATTGAGCTCTTTCCTTTATAATCCCAGGTCTTTTAGCTAATTCTTTTACAAGCAAAAATTCTGTTGTAGTCAATTTGTCTGGTAATTGTTTTCCATTCCACTCACACTCTAGTTGAGATGGATCAAGTTTTAGTTTTCCATGAGCTATTATACTTTTATTTTCCTCTAAATTAGAGTCTGCATCTTTTTTTCTTAGCTGTACTCTAATTCTCTCAATTAAAACTTTTATAGAAAATCCTCCAGACTTTTTGACAAAATCATCTGCGCCAAGTTTTAAACCCAATAATTCATCAACTTCTTCATCCTTTGATGTTAAAAATATAATTGGCATTGAAGTTTTTTTTCTTAATTTTTTTAATAATTCTTCTCCATCCATTTTTGGCATTTTAATATCAATTACAGCTAGGTCAGGTGGGGTTCTTATTAGGCCAATTAAAGCACTTTCACCATCAATATAAGTTTGTACTTTAAATCCCTCTTTCTCTAGAGCAATACTTAAACTTGTAAGTATATTTCTATCATCATCAATTAAAGCAATAGTTTGTTTATGCATGAGTAGTTTTAAAAATACTAAATTGTTCTAAATAGGGCAAATATTTAAATTTAATGTAATTCACCCCAATTATCTCCACTATTAATATCTACAGTTAATGGGATAGAAAATGAATGGTAATTGCTATTAGCAACACTTACCATTTCATCTTTAATTATTTTTCTGATTTTATTAATCTCATTTTTATGAACTTCAAAAATCAATTCGTCGTGAATTTGTAATAACATTTTAGATTGCAAATTTTTTTCATCACGAAATCTTTTATCAAGCCTTATCATTGCTAGCCTCATTATTTCTGAGGCAGATCCTTGTATTGGAGCATTAATTGCAGCCCTTTCTTGAAAATTTCTTACATTAAAATTTTTGTCATTAATTGCATTAAAATAAGATCTTCTGCCAAAAATATTATTCACATATCCGCTTTTTCTACAAAATTTTATTGTATTTTCCATATAAATTTTAATTTCAGGAAATTTTGCAAAATAAGAATTTAGGAATTCTTCTGCTTCAAAATTGGAAACATTAATCTGTTTAGCCAACCCATATTGGGAAATACCATATATGATTCCAAAATTTATTGCTTTTGCTTTTCTTCTTTGGTCATTATTCACTTTTTTTAAATCAACATTAAAAATCTGACTTGCGGTCAATGAATGGATGTCTTCATTATTTTTAAAGGCTTTTTTTAATTCTTTTACTTCAGCCAAATCAGCTAAAATTCGCATTTCAATTTGATTATAGTCAGCTGAAATTAAAACTTTATTTTTTTCAGCTACAAAAGCTTTTCTAATATCTTTACCATCATCTGATTTAATTGGAATATTTTGTAAATTTGGTTCGCTAGATGCTAATCTTCCGGTTGTGGTTGCTGCGAGAAGAAATGATGTGTGAACTCTATTAGATAGAGGATTTAAGTGTTCAGGTAGTGAGTCTGTATAAGTATTTTTTAATTTTGATAGCTGCCTCCAATCAAGAACAAGCTTTGGAAATTTATGACCTTTAAAAGCAAGATCTTCTAGAATAGAGGCACTAGTAGCAAAGCCTCCTTTTTTGGTTTTTTTGACTCCAGCAATTTTGAGATCATTATAGATAATTTCACCAAGTTGCTTAGGTGAGCCAATATTAAATTCTTTTTTTGAAATTTTAAAAATATTTCTTTGAGTCTCATTAATTTTTTTTTCAAATTTAGAGGATAATTTTTTTAAAAAATTACTATCTATTTTGATACCCTCAATCTCCATATAAGCTAAAATTTTAATTAAAGGTTTTTCAAAAGACTCATAAATATTCATCAATTTTTCTGATTTAAGACTCTTCAAAAATTTTTTGTATAATCTCAAAGTAATATCTGCATCCTCTGCTGAATAATCTTTGGCTTTTTTTATGTCAACTTCTTTAAAATTAATTTCATTTTTACCAGTTCCTACCATTTCTTTGAAACTTATAGTTTTATGATTAAGGTGTAGCTCAGATAAAGTGTCCATGTTGTGTCTATTTTTACCAGCATCTAAAACATATGACATCAACATTGTATCTTCTAAAGAATTTAAAATTATTCCATTTCTATAAAAAATTATGAAATCAAATTTGATATTTTGACCAATTTTTTTAATACTTGGATCCTCTAAAATAAATTTCAGTTTTTTTAAAACTTTATGTTTATCTAAACATTTATTTTTAACATGACCAATCGGTATATAGCATGCTTTTCCAATCTTTGAACTCAAAGAAATTCCGACTAAATTTGCTTGATTGGGATTTAAAGAATCTGTTTCGGTATCTACGGCAACCTCACCAACCTCCTCTGCATCTTTGATCCATTGATCAATTTCATCTTCATCAGAAATTAAATGATAATTTTTATTGTTAATGGGAATTTTATTATCATCGTTTTTCTCAAATTTTTTAGTTTTAGAGGTTTTTAGATCAGGTTCTCCATATATGGAAATTGCTGAGCTTAATAAACGATTAAATTCCATCTCTCTTAAAAATGCAAAAAGTTTATCTTTGTCAATTCTTTTTAAAATAAAATCATTTAAACTTCTTTCGACAGGAGCATCATGTTTTAATGTAACAAGTTGCTTGCTAATAATGGCTTTATCTTTATTTTCTAATAAAGTTTCTCTTCTTTTATTCTGTTTGATTTCGTGCGCTAATTTTAAAAGTTTCTCTAATGATCCATATTTATTTATTAGTTCAGCAGCAGTTTTAACACCTATTCCAGGAACTCCAGGAACGTTATCGCTACTATCACCGGCTAAAGCTTGAACATCGATAACTTTATTAGCTTCTACTCCAAATTTTTTTAAAACATCTTCGTTTGTTATAAATTTACTTTTCACCGGGTCAAAAATGCGGACATTTTTTTGATATAATTGCATTAGATCTTTATCTGATGAAACTATAGTTACTTTTGCACCATTAGATAAAATTTGATCAACATAAGTAGCTATTAAATCATCAGCTTCATAATTTATGAGCTCTACTGAAGGCAAGTTAAAAGCTAATACAGATTTTCTAATATATTCAAATTGTGGAGCAAGATCATCTGGTGCTTCAGATCTGTTTGCCTTATAATCACTATAAATTTCATTTCTAAAAGTTTTTCTCGCAGAGTCAAATATTACAGCAAAATGACTTGGTTTTTGAGAATTTTCTTTAGATTTAGAATCTTCTAATAATTTAAAAAGCATACTACAAAAACCACTCACTGCTCCTGTTGGTAATCCATCACTCTTCCTAGATAATGGTGGTAAAGCATAATATGCTCTGAAAATATACCCCGAACCGTCTACTAAATAAAAATGATCTGTCTTTTTAATTTTGTTCATTTTAATATCTATTTTTATAATGGTATTATCATCTAATAGTTATAAAATATATTTAGAATAAGAAAATTTTATAATTAAAATATCTTAAATATGACTGGAAACATATTATAAATAAAGGTATTATAATATCATGGAGCTTATAAAGCAAAATTCTCAAATTAAACTAATTAAAACATTACTAATAATATTATTAGGTTCTTTAGCTTTGACAGTCTCAGCAAAGATAAAAATTCCATTTTATCCAGTACCAATGACTATGCAAACATTTATGGTAATGTTTATTGGTTTAAGTTTTGGATACAAAATTGGACTTGCAACTGTAAGTTTATACCTTTTTGAAGGAATTGTTGGTTTGCCCGTATTTTCAAATTCTCCTGAAAGAGGTACTGGTCTAGTTTACTTCACAGGACCAACTATGGGCTATTTAGTTGGATTTTTATCGGCATGTTATTTTACTAAGTTTGTAAATCAAAAAGATAATTTATTTAAAATTTTTATTAAACTTGTTATATCAGTTTCAACAATTTACATTCTTGGGGTTATTTGGCTTGGATCACTTATTGGTTGGGAAAAACCAATCTTAAGTCTAGGAGTATACCCTTTTTTATTAGCAGAGTTGTTTAAGGTAGTTTTATTGAGTATTATATCAACAAAAATAATGAAATTTAGAAGATTTATCTAGGTGATCTTTTAGACAGAATTCTTTGTAGAGTTCTTCTATGCATCTTAAGTCTTCTAGCAGTTTCAGAAACATTCCTATTACATAATTCAAAAACTCTGTGAATATGTTCCCACTTTACTCTATCAGCTGACATTGGGTTTTCTGGCGGGGGCACTTTTTTAGATGGATCTGCTAAAAGAGCATTTTCTACATCATCAGCGTCAGCAGGCTTGGCTAAATAATCTATAGCCCCCTCTTTAATTGCTGCTACTGCAGTTGGTATATTACCATATCCTGTTAACATAATTACTCTACTAGACTCATTTGATTTTTGAATCTCTTTTACAGCATCTAATCCATTGCCATCGGTTAAACGTAAATCCACGACCGCAAACCCAGGTTTTTTAATTTTTGTTACTTCAATGCCTTTTTTTACACTTTCTGCTTGTAAAACTTCAAAACCCTTTTTTTCCATTGATCTAGCTAATCTTTCCCTAAAAGGGTTATCATCTTCAACTATAAGTAATTTTTTATTCTCAAAATCACTTAAATTCTGGATATTCGCTTTGTTTTTCATAGGACTTATATGAGGGTTTTTTTGTTAATTTCAATAGCAATTATTTACTTTACATCTATTTATTATTGCCTTAATTGCACGTTTTAGAAAAGGTTTTTAAAGTTTTTAAAGACTTTTTTTTTGTTAAATTTTTTTTGGAGGCATTAAAAATGCAAAAATTTAAATCAGTTGAAAATCTAATAAATCAACTGAAACCTGAAAAACCGGTGTACTGTATCAGAAAACACTCTGTTACATTGGCCTCAGAATTTTTTCAAAAAAACTTCCCAGGTGAAGTTTTTTATGCTGTCAAAACTAACTCACATCCAATCATAATCAGAGCTTTAATGGATAGTGGTATTAATAATTTTGATGTCGCCTCAATTGATGAAATAGAATTAGTAAAAAAATTCAATATTAAAGCTAAGTGTTCTTACATGCATACTGTTAAAAGTCCTGAAAGTATTAGGACTGCATATTTTAAATATGATGTAAAAACTTTTTCTTTAGACACTAAGGAGGAACTCATCAAAATATTAAAAAATACAGAAAATGCCAACGATTTAGAATTATTTGTTAGAGTTGCTGTATCTAACGAACATGCTGAAATTGATTTATCAAAAAAGTTTGGTGCCCTCCATTCAGAATCATTAGGACTTCTAAGACTTGCTAAACAAAGTGCGAAAAAAGTTGGATTAAGTTTTCATGTAGGATCTCAATGCATGCATCCAATTTCATACTCTAAAGGCATTAAAGAAATTGGAAATATAATTAAAAAAACAAAAATAATTCCTAATTATATTAATATAGGTGGTGGGTTTCCAACTATTTACCCAGATCTTATACCACAAAATTTAGCTGACTATTTTACTGAAATAAAGAAAAGTTTAGAAAATTTAAAACTTGATAAGATGCCTAAAATCATTTGTGAACCTGGAAGAGCTCTAGTTGCTGAAAGTGGATCGACAATTGTAAGGGTAAATCTGAGGAAAAAAAATAAGTTATATATTAATGACGGTACTTATGGAACATTGTTTGATGCAGGTACACCAAATATTGTTTATCCTTCAAAAATGATTAAGGAGACATCAAACAAAATAATTTCAAAAAAAATGACTGCTTTTAATTTTTTTGGTCCGACATGTGATAGTATGGATTACATGAAAGGACCATTTATTCTACCAAACAATATCAAAGAGAATGATTATATAGAACTTGGTCAGCTAGGAGCATATGGAATTGAATTTAGAACAAAATTTAATGGTTTTTATTCTAATGAAATATACGAAGTAGAGGATAATCCAATAATGAGCTTATATAATAAAGACAACAAAAAGTCTTATTTAGTAGCTTAATGTCAGAAAATAAAAATCTCGGACACAATAGTAAAAAAGATTTCTTAAAAAAACCTGTAGAGCATATTGATATTACTTCTTTTGACTCAAGAAAAATTATCTCCTCTATGGAAAAAATGTCTTTTGTATCTAGAGAAACAGCGAATGCAGCAAATATTTATAACGAAATGTTGAAAGATAAAGAATGTACAATTTTTTTAACATTAGCAGGCTCAACATCTGCAGCAGGTTGTATGAATATTTATAAAGATTTAGTTAAATATAATATGGTCGATGCAATAGTTGCGACTGGGGCTTCAATAATTGATATGGATTTTTTTGAAGCTCTTGGTTTTAAACACTACCAAGGGTCTCAATTTCAAGATGATACTGAGCTAAGAAAGAATTATATCGATAGAATTTATGACACTTACATAGATGAAGATGAATTGCAGATATGTGACAAAAAAATATGTGAAATTGCAGATAGTTTAAAACCAAGAAGTTATACATCTCGAGAATTCATTAAAGAAATGGGAAAATATTTAAAAAAAAATTCTATTAAAAAAGATTCTTTAATAGAAACAGCATATGATAATGATGTTCCAATTTTTTGCCCAGCTTTTACTGACTCTAGCGCAGGTTTTGGTTTAGTTATTCACCAAGAGAAAAATCCAGAAAATCACATCACTATTGACTCTGTAAGAGAATTTAGAGAATTAACTGAAATAAAAATACGTTCAAAAGGATCTGGATTATTTATGATAGGTGGTGGTGTTCCAAAAAATTTTATTCAGGATACCGTAATTTGCGCAGAATTATTAGGTAAAGAGGTAGATATGCATAAATATGCAGTACAAATTACTGTTGCTGACTCTAGAGACGGTGCGTGTAGTAGTTCCACTTTAAAAGAAGCAAGTTCTTGGGGTAAAGTTGATTTAACAAAAGAACAAATGGTATTCGCAGAAGCCACAAGTGTTTTGCCCCTAATAGCGAGCGATGCATATCATAAAGGTGAGTGGAAAAACAGGGATAAAAAAAAATTTGCAAAAATTTTTAGGTGAAAATTGAAATATTTATCAAATAAAAATGGATTTTTAGGAGTCGATAATAAATTTAGTTTCAAAGAGAAAGTTGTTGTTATTCCTTTTGGCCTTGAAAAAACTGTCAGTTATGGCGGTGGTACTAGAAATGGGCCTAAAGAAATTATAAAAGCCTCTCATCAAGTAGAATTATATGATGAGGAGCTAAATTGTGAACCTTACAAAAAAATTGGAATCAAAACATTAGAATACTTTAAAATAGATAAAAATATCGAAAAAGCTCTTAAGAAAATGTCAACTATAAATAAGAAAATTTTAGATAAAAAACTTTTTCCAATTACATTTGGTGGTGAGCATTCTATAACGCCAGGTTGTATTAGGCCTTTTGTTAAAAAATACAATAAAATTTGTATTCTACATTTTGATGCACATGCAGATTTAAGGAATAGCTATAACGGGGAAAAATTTTCTCATGCATCAGCAATAAGAAGATGTTTGGACTATAACAATGTTTCCTTAATATCTTTTGGAATCAGAAATATATCTGAAAGTGAAATTTCATTCTTGAAAAAGAATAGATCAAAAATAAATATTTTCTGGGCAAAAGATAAATCAAAGTGGGATTTGGGGAAATTCATAAAGCTTATAAGAAATAAAACAGTTTATTTGACCTTTGATGTTGATGGATTTGACTCAAGTATTATGCCAGCCACCGGAACTCCTGAACCAGGTGGATTATTATGGGATGAGACTTTGAATATAATTAGAATAGCTGCCAAAAATTCAAACATAGTTGGTGCAGACATCAATGAATTAGCACCTATTAGAGGGTTTAATTCCTACAACTTCCTTGTTGCAAAACTTGCTTACAAAATATTGTCTTATAAATTTTTAATTTAAGCTTTAATTGGCTTAAAAGTTTTTAAAAGTAATCTGAATGGAATCAGCATAATTAAAGCAACTATTACTTTTACAATTAAATCTCCAAATGAAAGTGTAACCCATGGCACACCAGTCCCATAAAATGATATTGAAAAAAATAAAAATGTATCAATTGTTGAGCCAATCATTGAAGATGTTAATGGTGCAACAAACCATTCTTTTTTTCTCAATCTATCAAATATTTGGACATCTAATAACTGTGCAGTTAAAAATGCAACTCCAGAACCAATTGCAATACGTATAGATATCAAATCTGCAAAATCAGTAGAAAATACAACTGTAAACCCAATTCCTAATAAAAAGCCAAAATATACTATTTTTCTTGCAACTCTTTTCCCATAGGATCTATTTGCTAAATCCGTAATTAGAAAAGCGATCGGATATGAAAAAGCTCCATAAGTTAGTATTTCATTTAAACCATAATAATTTACTGGAAACTGAACAAGATAATTAGAAGATAAGACAACGACACCCATCAAAAATGATAGAAGTAAAAAGAATTTACTCATTAAGCTGATTTAGATTGAGCTGTTTTTTTTTGAAATGGAGATTTAATTAATAGGTTTCTCTTTAACTTTTTTAATCTTGGGGATAAATTTTTGTTTTTTACAGATCTTAGAAATTCATCAAAACTGCCTTTTTTATCGACTGATCTAACTCCAGCATTACTAACAGTCAATTTTAAGCTTCTTTTTAAAAGTTCACTTGTAAATTTTACTTTCTTAAGATTCGGTAAAAATCTTCTTTTTGTCTTATTGTTAGCGTGACTGACGTTATGACCTTTCAATGGATTTTTTCCAGTTAGTTCACATTTTTTTGTCATAATTCTTTCGACTATATAAAGTGAGATATTGATGTCGTCAAGTTTAATAGATTAGCTTAATCCTTTTTTCCTACTATTTCATTAAAGTTTTTTACACCATCTCTTAATAATATTTCCTTAAGCTCTTTTTTAATAAGGCTAACAATATTTGGACCTCTAAAAACCATACCTGTATAAAGTTGCAAATAATCGGCCCCAGCTAAAAGTTTTTGATAAGCAGTCCTGCCAGAGTCTACGCCACCAACACCAATTATCTTAATTCTACCTTTTAAAATTTTATAAAATTTTCTTATTAACTCTGAAGACTTTGATTCAATTGGTTTGCCAGATAAACCACCTTTTTGATGACTTTGGGTGTTCTGTAAATTTTCTCTGGTAGTATCAGACGTATTCGAAATAATAATTGCTTCTATTTCATTATTTAGAAGTACATCAGAAATTTTCATTATTTCTTTGTCATCGATATCCGGTGATACCTTTACTGCTATAGGAGTTTTTGAGTTTAGATCTTTCTTCTCTTCTTCTACTAGTTTTAAAAGATCATTTAATTTTTTTTGATCATGGAAATTTCTTAAATCCTCAGTATTTGGTGATGAAATATTGATAGTAATATAATCTGATGCTCCATTAAATATTTTTAAACACTGAATATAATCATTTATTCTATCTTCTGAGTCTTTATTTGGTCCAATATTTATTCCAAGCAGGCCTGTTGGATTATTTCTTTTAATTCGATTTACAATATTTTTTGAGCCTTGATTATTAAAACCAAGTCTATTTATTAGAGCCTCGTCCTCTACAAGCCTAAAAACTCTAGGTTTAGGATTTCCATATTGTTGTAACGGGGTAACAGTTCCTACCTCGACAAAACCAAACCCCAAGTTAAACAATGAATTATATACCTCAGCATTTTTATCGAATCCTGCAGCCATTCCAATTGGGTTTTCTATTTCTTTATTAAATAATTTTGTTTTAAAAAGGGGGTTATTTTTTTCCTCATCTAAAATATTTGGAATAAAATTAAATTTTAATGACTTTATCGCTAAACTATGAGCCGTCTCAGGATCTAATTTAAAAATTAAAGATCTTAAATTTGAAAACATTATTTAATTTTATTTATTATAAGATCTTTTGTTTCTTTCACACCAAAAAAACTTATAAAAAAACCCATCCTTGGTCCATTTTCATCCCCAAAAACTACTTCATAAATTAATTTAAACCAATCTCGAAGGTTATCAGTATATCCATTCTCTTTACCAGTCGAATATATCATGGTTTGAATGTCCTCTGGTTTCATTTTGTCGTCACATTTATCTAAAGTTTTTACCAGGGCCTCTAGAGCTTTTTTTTCTTCGACATTAGGTTTTTTATAACTCTTTTTTAATTTTATCACATCATTAAAATATTTTATTGCATAGCCTACTAAATTATCAAAGATAGGATTATCTTTTTCTGAAATATCTTTTTTATATTTTTTAACAAATTTCCATAGAAGCTCTTTACTGTCTGCATTACTTGTTTCAACAAGATTTAATAACATTGAAAATGACATAATGAAATTTTCTTGTGGAATACTTCCGTTGTGAACATGCCAAACAGGGTTGATGAGTAATTTCTGCTCATCTTGAATTTTTGCCTTTTCAATAAAATCTAAATATTCATCTACAGCTTTAGGAACAATTTCTTTATAAAGTTTTTTAGCTCTTTTTGGATTTTGATACATATATAACGATAAACTTTCTGGTGATGCATAATTCAGCCATTGGTCGATTGTAATTCCGTTACCTTTTGATTTAGAAATTTTTTCACCTTTTTCATCTAAAAATAATTCATATGCGAAACCTGAAGGATTATTTTTACCAATCAGTTTTATTATTTTTGACGATAAAATTGCACTCTCTATTAAATCTTTACCATACATTTCAAAATCTACATCTAAAGCATACCATCTCATCGCCCAATCAACTTTCCACTGGAGTTTACAATTTCCATCTAAAATACTTTTTTCTAATTTCTTCCCACTGTTATTAAAAATTATTTTTGATTTTTTTTTATCAATTTCATGCACTGGTATTTCTAAAACATGCCCAGTTTCTGGACATATTGGCAAGAAAGGGGAATATGTTTTTTGTCTGTCTTTTCCTAAAGTGGGCAAAATAATTTGCATTATTCCGTCATAATTTTCTAAAATTATTTGAAGAGATGAGTTAAAAAATCCTGATTTATATAATTTCGTTGAACTTTTAAAAGTATATTCAAAATTAAAATTATTTAGGAAGTTTTTAAGCATTTCATTATTGTGTTCTCCAAAACTTTTAAATTTATTAAATGGGTCCGGAACCTCTGTTAAAGGTTTATGTAAATTTTTTTCTAGTACATTTTGATTCGGAACATTATCTGGGATTTTTCTTAACCCATCCATATCATCAGAAAATGTTATAATTTCTGTTGGGAGATCTGTAAGATGCTTTAATGCATTCACAATCATCGATGTTCTTGCGACTTCTCCAAAAGTTCCTATGTGAGGTAATCCACTTGGTCCATAACCAGTTTGAAGAGTAATTCTTCCCTTTTTTTCTATATAGTCTTTCCTTTCTCGGAGCATTTTTTTTGCTTCTACAAAAGGCCAAGCACTTGTTTTATCTAAATTGTCTATTTTTATCATGTGTAGTGTTCACAGTTTAATATAATAGTGATTAAACCAATTCTTATAGAGTTGAAATTTATTTACCATAAAATAATGTTCTTTCAAAATGTCTAATTACAAAACTGTTTTTTTTACCCTTGGAATTTTACAAATAATTCTGGGAGTATTTATGTTTGTTCCTCTAATAATTCAATTTATATATTCAGAGGTAGATTCTTCTTTTTTTGGTGCTTCCATAGTGACTATCGTTTTTGGCACTTTATTTTTTTTATCAAATTTAGATCATGATAGAAAATTAACTTTACAACAGGCATTTTTACTTACTGCATTGTCTTGGATAAGTGTAGCTATATTTGGCTCGCTACCTTTTATTTTTTCTGAACTAAATTTTTCATTCACTAACGCTTTTTTTGAAAGTATGTCAGGAATAACTACGACCGGATCAACTATAATTTCAAATCTAAATGAAATGCCAAAAAGTATTTTATTATGGAGAGCAATATTACAATGGTTAGGAGGAATCGGGATCATAATTATGGCAATCACTTTAATGCCTTTAATGAATGTTGGGGGAATGCAGTTGTTTAAAATTTCAAATACAGACTCATCTGAAAAAATTCTTCCAAAATCAAAAGAAATAGCACTTCGGCTAATTTATATCTATCTTTCTTTAACTATTCTATGCCTAATAACTTATAAAATATTTGGAATGAACTTATTTGATAGTCTTACGCACTCTATGACCACAATAGCAACTGGAGGTTTTTCAAATTATAATGAGTCAATAGGTTTTTTTAATAGTGTATCAATAGAAATATCATCAATGATATTCATTATTTTAGGAAGCTTACCATTTATTGCCTACATAAAATTTATAAATGGAAATAGAGAAATTTTTGTTAAAGACTCTCAAATTAAATTTTTTTTAGGAGTTATAATTTTTAGTATAATAATTTTGACAATATATTTGTTAATTATTAGTTCGGATAATCTTAACTTAAGATCAATATTTTTTAATGTTATCTCAATATTAACAGGTACAGGTTATGTAAATGCAGAATTTGATGGTTGGGGAAGCTTTGCTCTTGTAATATTTTTGGGATTAATGTTTATCGGTGGATGTGCTGGTTCAACTACTTGTGGTGTTAAAATATTTAGGATCCAAATTCTCTATTTATTCGTGTCAAACCAACTAAAAAAAATGATTTATCCAAAAGGAATTTTTGTTTTGAAATATGATCAGAACCCAATTGATAACAAATTTATTGCCTCAATAATTTCATTTATATACTTATATTTAGTTTTATTTTTTTGCCTAACTGCACTTTTATCATTAACCGGCTTAGATTTCATAACTTCAATTTCTGGAGCAGCCACATCCATTTCAAATGTAGGGCCTGGCCTAGGATCAATAATTGGTCCAAATGGAAATTTTTCAACTTTACCAGATATATCTAAATGGATTTTAAGTTTTGGAATGATACTTGGTAGATTAGAAATATTTGCTATATTAGTTTTATTTTTACCTTCTTTTTGGAAAAATTAATTATGTTAGAAACAAAAAAACAATCATGGCTCCAATCCCTGTCGGTTTATAAAGATATTCGAATGTTAAGGATTGTTCTATTAGGAGCAATTAGTGGTTTTCCTTGGGTTTTAATAGCAAGTAGTTTAAGTCTTTGGCTTAAAGAAGAAGGTCTAAGCAGATCAACAATAGGATGGGCAGGTTTGATATTTGCAGTGTATGCTTTTAATTACTTATGGGCACCAATTGTAGATAGAATTCAAATTCCATTATTATCAAGAAAGCTAGGTCATAGAAGAGGATGGATAGTTTTGATGCAAATAATCATTTTATTAAGTTTGATAATTTGGAGTTTTATCAATCCAACAGAAAATTTAACTTTATTAATAGCTGTTGGTTTAATTATAGCGATAGCATCAGCCACTCAAGATATAACTGTAGATGCATTAAGAATTGAACAGATAAATGAAAATGAGGGTAAATCGATGGCTGCTGGCGCGGCTATGGCGGTAGTTGGTTGGTGGACTGGATATAAATTAGGTGGAGTTATTGCCCTTATTACTGCTGAATTTTTTGAAAATTTAGGAATTGCTGACTATTGGCAAGCCACATTTTTAGTTTTAGGAACTTTAATTATTTTGATGAACATAGGGTTAATGTTTGTTCATGAAGCTCATTTAACAGATAGAGGGGATAAACAAAAAGAGACTGACAAGTTAATTGAAAAAAAACTTGGCGTTACAAATAATCTTACGAAATTTATTGCATATATAACAGGAACAATAGGTGGCCCAATTATTAGTTTTTTTAAAAAAAATGGATTTACGATAGCTGTTGGAATTTTGGGGTTTGTCTTTTTATTTAAAGTGGGTGAAGCTTTTATGGGAAGAATGTCTATAGTCTTTTACAAAGAAATTGGTTTTTCCAAAGGTCAAATTGCAATTTATTCAAAAGGATTAGGTTGGATTACCACTGTTGTGTTTACACTTTTGGGTGGTTTAATGGCAATGAGAGCGGGAACAATAAAAACAATGTTTTTTGCTGGAGGTCTGATGGCTGTAACAAACCTTTTGTTTGCACTTCTAGCATGGGTAGGAAAATCAGAAATCTTATTCGCAATTGCAGTTATAGCTGATGATATTACTGCAGCATTTGCAACTGTAGCATTTGTTGCATTTATATCATTGTTAGTTGATAGAACCTATACAGCAACACAATATGCGCTTTTAGCTTCTATTGGTACTGCTGGTCGAACAACATTAGCTTCTTCCTCAGGAGCTTTAGTTGACTGGTTGAATGGTGATTGGGGAACATTTTTTGTTTTAACAACTATAATGGTTATACCGTCATTAATTTGTTTATGGTTTATTAAAAATAAGATTAAAATAAGTGCAAAATAATTTTTACTTTACTGGTAATTTTTCAAATATTTATAAGAAACCTTCTCGACTTTCAGAAGTAACCTCTCAAATATTACATGGTGATAAATTTAAAATTTTATCAAAAAACAGAGATTGGATTAAGGTTAAAATTTTGTTTGATAATTATATTGGATTTATCAAAAATGTAAAATACAAAAAAAAGTTTAATCCAAATTTTAAGGTCAGTAATCTTAAAGCAAGAATTTTTGAAAAACCCAACTTAGGGACAAATAACTATTTGCCCCTTGGGTCTAGACTGTTCGCAATAGGTCAAAATAAAAAATATATAAAAATTGAAAAAAATAAATGGATTAAAAAGACAGATATTAAAAAAATTAATCATATAGAAAAAAACTTTATAAAAACTTTTAAAAAATTTTTAAATGTAAAATACATCTGGGGCAGAAAAGGATTTAAGGGTATCGATTGCTCAGCTTTATTGCAAATTTTTTATTATTACAATAATTCTTTTTATCCAAGAGATACAAAAGATCAAATTAAATATTCAAAAAAAAAATTAAATCACAAAATATTTGAAAAAGGCGATATAATTTTCTGGAAAGGTCATGTTGCAATATGCTTAAATTCAAAAAAATTAATTCATGCTTACGGACCGAAAAAAAAAGTCTTAATTATGCCAATAATGAAAACTATCGAAAGAATTGAACAAACAGCAAAACTTAAAATAAAAAAAATATCTAAAATATATTTTTAATTTCTACCAAAATCAGGTTTATTAATATCCTGTTTTAATTTAAGGATTTTTGATCTTACTTTTTTAGAATTAATAAGCTTTTTTAAAACCGATTTATTATTTTTTGATTTAATATCTTTTTTAAAGGCATTTAAATTTTTTATGAATAAATCAATAGCTTTTGAAATATTATTATTGTTATTAAAAAAAATGTCCCGCCACATAATCTCATTTGATGCAGCTATTCTCGAAAAATCTCTTAATCCGCCTGCGCTAAATTTTATCAGATCGTTTTTTTGTTTTTTTTCAAAATCTTGAGCAGTTTTTACAAGATTATATGCAATTAAATGGGGTAAATGACTTGTTATTGAAAAAATTTTGTCATGCTTATCAGCATTCATTACAATAACTTTAGAACCCATCTTTTTCCAAAATTTACTCAAACTATTTAAATTTTTTTTTTTTGTATTTTTTTCTTTAATCAAAATACACCATTTATTATTAAAGATATTACTGTCACCATGTTCAGGTCCACTTACTTCGGATCCAGTAATTGGATGACTTTGTATCCAATTAATACCCTTTCTTAAAAAATTCTGAAATACTTTTGAAGTTTCAATTTTTGAGGAACCGATATCAGTAATTAATGTTCCTGGTAATACAAATTTATTTATTTCGATAATAATTTTTTTATATTCACTCATCGGCGTACAAAAAATTATAAAATCTGACTTTATTACTCCTTCTCTTAAAGAAGAAACTATTTTTCCGGGTAATTTTAATTTTTTAATTTTTGTCAAATTTGTTTTAGATTTTTCATAAACTAGTATTTTTTTTGTAATTTTTTTTTTACTAATACTCTTCAATAAAGAAGAGCCTAATAAACCACATCCTATAATAAAAACATTTTTCATTTAATTTAGTATAGCTTTAACTGCATTCATAAATTTTAAGTTTTCTTTTTTAGATCCAATTGTTAATCTTAACTTGTTCTTAATGTGATATCCAATTTCAGTTGATCTCAAAATAATGCCTCTCTTTTTTAAGTTTTCATACAAAAATTTTGCTGAATATTTGCATTTTTCAAAATTTAGTAATAAAAAATTAGCAGACACAGAATTCGAGTAAATATTGTAATTTTCGAGAAATTTTTTAATTTTATTAGCGTAAAGCAAGTTATGCTTAATTGATTTGTTAATAAACTTTTTATCTTTTAAAGATTCAATTGCAGCTAACTGAGCTATACTATTAACATTAAAAGGGGGCTTAATAATATTTAGAGCATTAATAATCTTTTTTGATCCGTAACCCCATCCGACTCTTAAGGAAGCTAGTCCAAATATTTTAGAAAATGTTCTTAAGATAAAAACATTATCTTTATTTTTAAATAAATCTAAGCCAGACGTATAATCCGAGTTTTTCATATATTCAGCATATGCATCATCTATTACTAGTAAAATTCTTTTATTAAGTCTTTCTCTAAGTTTTAATATTTCTTTTCTATCCAGATAAGTTCCTGTTGGATTATTAGGATTTGCAATAAAAACAATTTTTGTTTTTTTGCTTACTTTTTTTAAAATTTCTTTTACCGATATTTTAAAATTCATTTCTTTAGCAAATACAATTTTTGCACCTGCAATTTTAGAGTATATTCTGTACATCAAAAAACTAAATTCTGGTAATATCACTTCATCTTTTGGATTTAAATATAATTGACAGATCATTTGAATGACCTCATCCGATCCCGCTCCACAAATAATTTTTTCTTGATTACACCTATAAGCTTTAGAAATCGCTTGTATTAAATTTTGTGACTTTCCATCTGGATATTTATCTAAAATTATTTTTTTATTTGAAATTATATTTTTTGCTTTTGGGCTTACACCTAGAGCAGATTCATTTGCTGAAAGTTTTATTACACTCTTTAATTTTTTAATTTTTGATTTTCCAGGCTTGTATGCCTCAATCTTAAATATTTTAAATTTTGGAGTATTCATTTTTTATTTTTATGTGTCTTTATAGATAAAATTACGAATTTTTACATAGAAAAGCATGTTTTTAAAAAATTGACATAATAATTAACTTCTTGTAAAAAAAATATGCGCTGATTTATCTGAATTGCGAGCGCTTAAAAAAAACCGCTAAAATAGTTTTTTTTCTCACAATTCAAATAAAACTTTATTATGAATATTGAGAAAAATATAAAAGAATTAATTGTAAAAAAACCATTAAAACTTGACTGTGGGAAAACTATTAAAGATTATCCTATAGCATACGAAACTTACGGCACACTTAACCAAAATAAAGATAACGCTATATTAGTTTTCCATGCTCTCACTGGTGACCAATTCGTAACTGGATTAAATCCTATCACAAATAAGGATGGTTGGTGGAGCTATGCTGTTGGCCCAAATAAAGCTATAGACACAAATAAATATTTTGTTATTTGCTCAAATGTAATTGGAGGGTGTATGGGTTCGTACGGGCCAAGTCATAAAAATCCAAATACAAAAAAAGCTTTTGGAACAAATTTTCCTGTGATCACTATTAATGACATGGTTAATGCACAATTTAATTTACTTGATTTTTTTGGGATTGATAAATTATTTTCAATAGCAGGTGGTTCTATGGGTGGTATGCAAGTTCTTCAATTTATAAGTAACTTTCCTGACAAATCTAGAACAGTTATACCAATCGCTACAACGTCAAGTCACTCTGCACAAAATATTGCATTTAATGAACTAGGAAGGCAAGCAATAACAGCTGATAGTAACTGGAAAGACGGGAATTACTCAAGTAATAACACAAACCCTGGAAAAGGATTAGCAGTCGCCAGAATGGCAGCTCACATTACCTACCTATCAAAAAAAGGTCTGCAAGAAAAATTTGGAAGAAAATTGCAGGAAAGAGAAGATCTTAAATTTGGTTTTGATGCAGATTTTCAAATTGAAAGTTATCTAAGATATCAGGGCTCAGTGTTCGTAGATAGATTTGATGCAAACAGTTATCTATATATAACTAGAGCAATGGATTACTTTGATTTAGCAAAACAATTTAAAGGAAATTTATCAAACGCATTTAAGACTACAAAGGCTAAATTTTTTATTATTTCATTCACTTCAGATTGGCTTTATCCAACACAAGAAAATAAAGATATTGTTATTGCTTTAAATTCAATTGGAGCTGATGTTGGATTTGTTGAAATAAAGTCAGATAAAGGTCATGATTCATTTCTATTAGATGTTCCAGATTTTTTAAACGCATTAAAGAACTTTTTAGATAAATCTTATAAAAAAATTATATATGAAAAATGAATTTAGAGTAATAGCAGATTTAATTGAGGAAAATACAAAGGTTTTAGATGTAGGATGTGCTGATGGAACTTTAATGAAATTTTTAATAGAAAATAAAAATACAAATATAAGAGGATTAGAAATTTCTAAAGAAAAGGTGCAAGAGTGTATCGCAAAAGGTTTAACTGTAATTGAAGGAAATGCAGAAAAAGATTTAAAACAATTTCCTGACAAATCCTTTGATTATGTTGTTTTAAGTCAAACACTCCAAGCTTTCCTTAATCCTGAACTAGTTTTGAGTGAACTGCTTAGAGTTGGAAAAAGAGCAATCGTTACAATTCCAAATTTTGGATACTGGAAAGTAAGATTTCATCTTTTATTAAAAGGAACCATGCCAATAACTAAAACATTACCAGATGAGTGGTATAGTACTCCAAATTTACACATGTGCACAATAAAAGATTTTGTTTTTTTTGTTAAATCAAAAAAAATAAAAATTTTTAAATCTTTATCTTTAAATAATCAAAACACTTCCTTAATTAATGACAGTAACCTAGAAATTAAAAATTTATTTGCAGATCTAGGGATATTTTTAATTGAAAAATGATATGCGTGTAGAAGTTATTCCGTGTCTTCAGGATAATTATAGTTACTTAGTTATTGATGACAGCAACAAAACTGCTTGTGTAGTTGATCCAAGCGAAGCTGAGCCCATCATTAAATATTTGAAAGATAAAGACATAAATTTAAAATACATTTTAAATACCCATCATCATTTTGACCATATTGGAGGAAACAAAGATCTTAAAAGAAGATTTGGATCAAGCGTTGTTGGTTTTAAAAAAGACTCTAAAAGAATACCAGAAATTAGTATCAAAGTAGAGGATAAACAAATATGGAAAGCTGATAACTTTATTGCACAAATAATTCATGTGCCAGGACATACATCTGGCCATATATGTTTTCATTTTTTTAAAGATAAGTATGCTTTTACTGGGGATACGCTTTTTTCATTAGGTTGTGGTAGAATTTTTGAGGGAACGAATGAAGAAATGTTTAAATCTCTTAATAAAATCAAATCTTTACCAGAGGACACTAAAATTTACTGTGGCCATGAATATACACTAAATAATTCTAAATTTTGTATTAAACACGACCCAAATAATTTTAATTTGCAAAAAAAAATAAATATTATTGAAAATAACATTAAAAATCAGTTGCCAACAATCCCCTCGACAATAAAGGATGAAATCCAGTGTAATATATTTTTAAGGGCAAAAGACTTAAAATCTTTTTCAAAATTGAGAGATTTAAAGGATAATTTTTAGTTAATACGACTTGACTAAAGATTTGCTACATCTATATTGCCATAATTTATTAATATTCAAGTTATGTCTTACGCAGTAATTAAATCAGGTGGAAAACAGTATAAGGTTAAATCTGGTCAAATTTTAAAAGTAGAAAAGTTACCTGGTTCAAAACCAGAAACAAAAATAACATTTAATGAGATTCTAGCCTATGGAGATGATAAGTCTATTGAGGTTGGATTACCAACAATTGAAGGTGCCAAAGTGGAGGCTGATTTAATAAAAAATAATAAAAATAGAACAATTTTAATCTTTAAGAAAAGAAGAAGACATAATTCAAGAAGAAAGAATGGTCATAGACAACAATATTCGATGATAAGAATAAACAAAATTTTTTCTAAAGATGGAAAAGTTCTGTCAGAAGCTGAAAAAATTGTAAAAAAATCTAAAAAGAAAGAAGATAAAGAAGTAGTAAATAAATAAGTACTAGGTAAATTATGGCAACAAAAAAAGCAGGTGGATCATCAAGAAACGGAAGAGATAGTGCTGGTAGAAGACTTGGTGTTAAAAAATATGGTGGTGAAATAGTCGTACCTGGAAATATAATTGTTAGACAAAGAGGAACTAAAATTTTTCCTGGTGAAAATGTTGGTATGGGTAAAGATCACTCAATATTTTCTATTGTTAAAGGTAAAGTTGTATTTAAAAAATCAAAATCAGATAGAACTTTCGTTTCAGTAAAACCCAATTAATAGTACAACTTAAATTAAATTAATGTTGTATTATGAAATTCTTAGATCAAATTAAGATATATGTAAAAGCTGGGAACGGTGGAGATGGTTCACCAAGTTTCAGAAGAGAAAAATTTATAGAATTTGGAGGTCCTGATGGGGGAGACGGTGGTAAAGGTGGTTCAGTAGTTCTTAAATCAGAAAGAAACTTAAATACTCTAATAGATTACAGATTTCAACAACATCATAAGGCAAAAAGAGGTGAAAATGGTATGGGTCAAAATCGAACCGGTAAAAGTGGAGATAACCTTATTCTAAAAGTTCCTATTGGAACACAAGTATTTGAAGAAGATAATAAAACATTAATTTTTGATTTTATAAAACCTGGAGAAGAATTTGTGGCAGCTGCTGGAGGTAAAGGTGGATTGGGTAATACAAGATTTAAAAGTTCTACTAATAGAGCTCCTCGTAAGTTTACAAAAGGAACTATTGGAGAAGAATTTATAATTTGGTTACAATTAAAAACTATAGCTGACATCGGTATTATTGGATTACCTAATGCAGGTAAATCAAGTCTCTTAGCTTCAATTACAAATGCAAATCCAAAAATTGCAAATTATCAGTTTACTACTTTAAACCCAAATCTAGGGGTTGCTTCCTATGATGATAAAGAGATAACAATCGCTGATATTCCAGGTTTGATAGAGGGGGCACATGAAGGAACTGGCCTTGGTATAAAATTTTTAAAACACATAGAGAGGTGTAAATCTCTTTTACATTTAATCGATATTACAAATGCTGATCTAGAAAAATCCTATAACGAGGTTAAAAATGAGATAAAAAATTACAGCACAGATCTTTTAAAAAAAAAAGAATTAATCGTTTTAAATAAAATTGATTTGGTTGATGAAAAATATATGAATAATGTCATTAAAAAATTTTCCAAAAAAATTAAAGGTGATATTTTAACTTTATCAACTTTCAATAAAGAATCAGTTTCAAAAATCAAAGCAAAACTTATATCCTATGCTTCTTAAAAACTCTAAAGTTATCGTTATAAAAATAGGATCATCTTTAATAGTTGATAAACAAAAAACAATCAGAAATAAATGGCTCACAGCTTTTGCAAAAGATATTAAAAAGTTAAAATCAAAAAATCAAAAAGTTGTTATTGTAAGCTCTGGCGCAATCGCATTAGGTTGCAAAAAAATGAATTATAACAAAAGAAATTTAAAATTAGATAAGAGTCAAGCAATCGCATCAATTGGTCAAATTGAGTTGATGAATTTATTTTCAAAAATTTTCTCTAAACACGGCCTTAATATTTCTCAAATATTACTTACTTTAGAGGACACTGAAGAAAGAAGGCGATCTTTAAATGCAAAGAGGACATTTGAAAATCTCTTTGAGCTTAATTTCATTCCTATTGTAAATGAAAATGATACTATTGCTACTTCTGAAATTAAATATGGCGATAACGATAGACTTGCTTCTCGTGTAGCACAAATTACAAATGCTGATACATTAATACTACTTTCTGATGTAGATGGCCTATACGACAAAAACCCAAAGTTATATAAAGATGCAAAACTTATTAAAAAAGTAGAAAATCTAAATAAAGATTTAAAAAATAAAACTTTTAAAGGAAATAATGAGTTAGGCAGTGGTGGGATGAATACCAAAATAGAGGCAGCAAAGATTTGTCAATTATCAGGATGCAATATGATCATAGCTAATGGCTTGCACTTAAACCCAATCGAAACATTTACCAAGAGTAATAATTTTACTTTATTTGTTTCAAAGACTTCGAAATTAGATGCTAGAAAAAAATGGATTATTAGTTCTGTATCACCAAAAGGAGAATTAATTATTGATGACGGCGCAAAGAAAGCATTAACTAATGGAAAAAGTTTATTGGCAGCAGGTATCAAGCAAGTAATAGGAAAATTTAATAAGGGAGATCACATAAAAATATTAGATAAATCAAAAAATGAAATTGCTAGAGGTCTTAGCTCTTTTTCATCAGAAGAAGTAAATAAAATTTTAGGGCATCATTCTAAAGAAATTAAAGATATACTTGGTTATATTTCAAAATCGGAAGTTGTTCACAAAGATGATATGGTAAAAGTCTAATGAAAAAATCATTAACAATTTTAGGACAGAATGCAAAAAAAGCTCTTTCAAATTTTGTTTCATCTGAAAAAAAAGATCATGTGCTTGAGGATTTCCGAAAATTGATATTAAGAAATCAATCAAAAATTATCTTAGAAAATAAAAAAGATTTACAATTTGCTGCAAAAAAAAGATTAAAAGAAAGTTTAATTAAAAGGCTATTTTTAGATAAAAATAAAATTTTACAAATTATAAAATCTATTCAATCTATCAAGAAATTTAAAGATCCAGTTAATAAAATTGTGGAAAAATGGCAAAGACCAAATGGTTTAAAAATATCGAAAGTTACAATTCCATTAGGGGTGATAGGTGTGATTTATGAAAGTAGACCAAATGTAACCTCAGATGTTGCCTCTTTATGTTTTAAATCTGGTAATCCTGTTATTTTAAAGGGAGGATCGGAAGCTTATTTTACAAACAAAATAATTGCTGATTTATTTAGAAAATCTCTTCAAAAAAACAAAATAGACAAAAACTATGTACAATTTATTAAACATAAAAACCGAAAGATTGTTGATTTAATGCTATCTAAAATGGAAAAATTCATAGATGTTATAATTCCAAGAGGAGGAAAGAGTTTAGTAAAAAAGGTTCAAAAATTTTCAAAAATCCCAGTGATAGGTCATTTAGAAGGAGTATGTCATACTTATATTGATAAAGATGCTGATCTAAAAATTGCTAATAAGGTTGTTATAAATGCAAAATTAAGAAACACAGCAATTTGTGGAGCTACAGAAACAATCTTAGTACATCATAAAATACTTGGAAAAGTTTGTAATTTAATTCTTAAAAATCTTCAAATTTATAATTGTAAAATTGTAGTTGATAAAACTATTAAAAAAGTTTTTAAAGGCAAGAGTGTTTTAGCTAAAGAATATGATTGGTCAAAAGAGTATTTGGCTCCAACGGTGTCAGTGAAAACTGTAAAAAATGTCTTTGATGCGATTAACCATATTAATAAATATGGAACAATGCATACTGACGCTATAATTACAAAAAATTCAAAAAACGCAGAAACTTTTTTAAAAGGGGTAAAAAGTTCCATAGCAATGTGGAATACATCAACACAGTTTGCTGATGGTGGAGAATTTGGATTTGGAGGGGAGGTAGGAATTTCAACTAACACTTTACCACCAAGAGGTCCTATCGGGTTAAATCAACTTGTGTCTTATAAATATCAAATAAC
>CABXTP010000005.1 GCA_902515175.1 uncultured Pelagibacteraceae bacterium | reverse complement strand
TTTGTTACGCACAATCCTCACCTGTTTTGCAATCTCCAAAATCAAATAAAAGAGATGCTAGACTGTTTGTGACTTTTAGACCGAATGAGAAGATAGCTGATGAGGTAAGTACTAACCCTGGTTATGAGTTTAATAAGAATAACGCTGTTACTGCTATCTCTGGAAAAAAAAAAATTGAATTCGATATTATTCAGCAAAGTTTTGCATGGATTTTTGATAATAAAATTGAAAAAAAAATGATTAAAGTAATGAAAAAAGGATCACGAATAATGATCAAAGGATACAATCAAAAAGGTTCTCAAACTATAGATCATTATTCACTTCTTGGATTTACTAAAGCATATAATGCTGCAAAGACAGCTTGCAGTTAATTAATGAAATCCAAAAAAAGAATTGTCTTAGCATATTCTGGAGGACTTGATACTTCAATAATATTAAAATGGCTTCAAGAAAATTATAACTCAGAAATTATTTGTTATACTGCTGATATAGGTCAAGAAATTGATAAAAAAAAAATAATAAGAAATGCTAAAAAATTAGGTGTAAAAAAAATTGTAATTAAAGATTTGAAAAATGTTTTTGTAAAAGATTATGTTTTTCCAATGATCCGGGGCCACGCCATTTATGAGGGTGTTTACTTATTAGGAACATCAATCGCAAGACCTTTAATAGCAAAAGACCAAATAGCTGTAGCTAAAAAATTTAAAGCAAACGCTGTTGCTCATGGTGCAACTGGAAAAGGAAATGATCAGGTAAGATTTGAATTAGGATATCACTACTTTGGTCCAAAAATTAAGATAATTGCTCCTTGGAGAATCTGGCAATTAAAATCGAGAAGAGATTTGATTAATTATGCAAAAAAACATGGAATAGATATTCCAAAAGATAAAAAAGGAGCATCACCTTTCTCTATAGATGACAATTTATTTCATACATCAACTGAAGGAAAAATTTTAGAAAATCCAAAAAATTCAGCTCCAGAATTTATTTTTCAAAGAACAACTTCTCCTGAAAAAGCACCTAATAAAGAAACATTTGTAACTATTAATTTTAAAAATGGAGATCCAATAGGTGTTAATGGGAAAAAAATGATTCCTGAAAAAATTCTTGCTAAGCTTAATCTCATAGCTGGAAAGAATGGTATTGGAAGAGTTGATTTAGTTGAGAACAGATTTATTGGGATAAAGTCTAGGGGAGTTTATGAAACTCCAGGTGGAACACTTTTAATAGTAGCACACAGAGCTATCGAGTCAGTAACATTAGATAAAGAAACTATGCACAAAAAAGACTCGATTATGTCTAAATACGCAGAATTAATTTATAATGGTTATTGGTTTTCAAAAGAAAGATTTAAACTTCAAAAAATTGTTGATTTAAAAAAAAATAAAGTCAATGGATCTGTTAAACTTAAACTTTATAAAGGCAATATTACAATCTTATCTAGGATTACAAAAAGTACTGCTTACTCAAAAAAAAAGGTTTCATTTGAAGAAAATAAATCATTCAATAAATCTAACATTGAAAGATTTATTAATTTTCACAAAAAAAAGTTAAGAAACTAGCTGTTTATTTGTGGACAATTTGGGGATTGTTTATTTCTGAAAAAAACATAATTTAAATTTATGGAATCGTTAAAAAATTGGATGAGAGATACTGCAAATATTTTATTTGATGATAGCAAAAATGATCTGCGTTCTCTTCCTAAAACTGTAAGATTGCAAATTCTACTAGTTCTCAGTTTTATTTGGACAACCGTTTTTAGTTTATACGTTTTTTCTTATACAACTTTTGTTTTTGGTTGGACTGGACTTTTTTTAGCTCACATTGGTTTAATATTTGCCGTGTACATGACATTTAAACATTTTCACAGAGCAGAAGAAAATTCTGCTAGTGTTTTTAAAACAAAAAATTTCGATCCTTTTAAAATAATGGTTCTCGTTTTTGTAATTGTATTTATATTCGTTTTTTCAAAAGGAATTGAAGTACTAACAAGCCCAAACCCATATTCTTATTCAATCCCATATGATGGTCCATCAAAATCAGTGTTTGAAAAATGGCTGCCATTTAGTAAGGATAAGTAATGCAAAAAATAGCAAAAAATTTACAATTAATTTTGATGTGTATAATTTTAGTGAGCACAGTAATTGCTGTAGGTATAGAAATAAAGAAGATGTTTTTTAATCAATCGGTAACTCTGGCAGATTTGTTATTAATGTTTCTATACTTAGAAGTATTAGCAATGGTAAGAGTTTTTTGGGATCAGCAATCAATAAGCATTACATTGCCGTTATTAATAGCAATTACAGCTTTAGCTCGATTTATTATTCTTCAGGGAAAAGAAATGGATCCAGCAGCTTTAGTTTATGAAGCTGTTGCAATAGTTTTAATTGCTGGGGCAATAGTAATCTTGAGGCTACGACACAGCGATAAATTAGGACTGAAGAAAAAAAAATCAAAATAATTTAGTATGAATTTTGAAGCTTCAAGGGTTAAGGCCTTAGTCAAATTAGATTATTTTGTAGAAAATAATCTTGCAGAGTACTCTAAGTTAAGAAATTTTGACTATGGACCTGAGAATAGATCTAACATTTCCTGTTTATCTCCATATATTACTCACGGGATCATTAATGAGAAAGAAATAATTGAAAAATCACTTAGCAAGTTTTCTTTTCCAAAAAATGAAAAATTTATCCAAGAAGTTTTATGGCGTACATATTGGAAAGGCTGGTTAGAGTTAAGACCTAATGTTTGGTCTGACTATTTAATAGAATTAAATAGTATTAGAGACAAATTTAAAAACAACCAAAACTATCTTAAGGCAATTGAAGGAAAAACAAATATAGAATGCTTTGATGCATGGATAAATGAGCTAAAAGAAAACAATTATTTACATAATCATACAAGAATGTGGTTTGCTAGTATTTGGATTTTTACTTTAAATCTACCTTGGCAATTAGGAGCAGAATTTTTTATGCAACATCTTTATGATGGAGATGCTGCATCTAATACTCTTGGTTGGAGATGGGTCGCAGGAATTCAAACGCAAGGAAAACATTACTTAGCAAGTGAGTGGAATATTAGGAAATTTACAAATAATAGATTCAATAATATAAAATTAATAGAAGACGCTCCACCTAAAGTTTCTGAAAAAACCTACTCAATCATTAAAAAAGATTTTAATAATTCACAAAAAATTGAAAATAAAGATCTACTAATTTTTGAAAATAATCTATCTTTTGAAACTACTGATTTTCAAAATAATAAATTTAGAAAAATTTATTTAATTTCCAATAAAAATGAAAATAGATCAATTAAACTTAATGAAAGAGTTATGAAATTTAAGTCTCTGCTTATTAGCGATCAAGAGCAAAGATTAAAAGAAAATTCTTACGATTGTGAAGTTATAGATATAAGTGAGATTAAAAATATTAATGAGAATATTATAGCATTATATCCAACAGTTGGTGAAAACTTAGATTATTTAAATTCTAATAATATAGAGTTGGATTTTTTATACAGAAAACTTGATCAATATTCATGGCAATATTGTAATAAAGGTTTTTTTAATTTTAAGAATTATATTCCAAAAATAATTTCAACTTTTAATTAAAACCACCTAAACATCCCTATAATTCCTGCTGTAGCATAAAAAAATTGTAAAAATAATATTCCTCTATGACCACCTCTGTAAGCCCAAATTCCAATTAAGATTGCAGAAATCAATAATAAGCAAAAACCAAAAAACTCTATACCAATATTCATAGCTACAAATAATGAATACAATATTGCGGTGATAACCCCTGCCCATTCAAAAATTTTATTATTCATAAGAGTTTCTTAAAGTTATTATAAAGAATCCTAGAATAATTGTTCATATCTGTCATATTATCTTTTGCGGCTTGATCGAATTTTTCTAATGCTCCATCTCCTAATTGATCTTCTAAAGCTTTTTTATATTCTGGTACACATCCCCATTCATTAACTGTAGTGTCTTTAATTTCGATATGAAATTGAATACCATAAGCATGATCTTGATATTTAAAAATTTGAAATTTAGTAACAGGGGACGAGGCTAACAAAGTAATATCTTTATTATTATCTATTCCTTGAACCTCATATGAATGCCATTGCAAACTTTTAATTTTACCAGGAAAACTAAAAAATAAATTATCTTGCTTTTTTTCTTTAGTAAAATTGATATCCATCATACCAATCTCTGCTGGACTTGATTTTACAACCTTGCCACCCACAACCTCACCCAGTAACTGACAACCCAAACAAAAACCTAAATAAGGTTTTTTTAGATCAACAACAAACTCTTTAATTCTTTTTTTTTCTTCAATTAACCAGGGATATTCCTTTTCCATATAAGTGTCCATTGGACCACCCATACAAAACATTCCATTAAATTTATTTAAATCCTCTGGAATTTTCTCACCTTCATCTAATTCAACTGTAGTAAGGTTTAATCCATCAGCTAACATAAGGTCTTTTATGTAACCCGGATCTTCAATTTTAATGTGCTGTAAAATGATTATATTCAATGTTTAATATTTATCTCAGAATAAATCATTTAACAATATTTAACTATTATATGTATTTAATTTTAAATTCTTAAAAGTTTTATCTTGCAAGCTTTATAAAGATATCACCCATTCCAGCATCTAAATTTTCCAGGGGGGTATTATTTCTTAATTCACAATACCTACCAGTAACTTGATGAGTTTTAACATAATTAATCTCATCTTTGCTACAACTTTTTCCGTCGTGTAGTAATCCTATTACAATTTTGTCATTAAGATTATAAACTTGCTTATCATTAATTTTTTTTCCATCGCAGAAATAGTCTTTATTTACTCTATTAGGAAAATCATTTTTATTACAAGGATTTTTTATCGTAAAAACATAAAACTCTTTAATGCCATCTTCAAATTCATATTTCATTTTTTGAACCTGGGAGTACTTCATAATATCACATGAACAAGGGATACAACATTTATAATAATTGCCACAAACTTTCATGTTAGTTTCGCTTTCATTAACAAATAAAAAATCCGGTTCACTATCAGGATCAATTAGTGATCCTGAAACTGCACAATATAATTTATTAAACTCAATGAAATCTTTATATGTAATTTTTTTATCTATAATATATTTAAAAAATTTAGGGCCCGCTGCATTTCTATTTTGATCGGGAAATATTTTAGACCAATCAGTAATTAATTCTTTGTGATAATTTTTTTCATCAGCAGATGAATTATAATGAAATAATATTATGATTATAAATACTAATACATTAGAAATTTTTCTCATTTTTGCTTTATGGTGATCGTTTTATTTAGCTCGCTTATATTAATTAATTCTTTTTCTCCATTGGTCCACTTAACTTCTAATTTAAAATTTTTTTCATTTTTTCTAATACCATAATGTGCCACAGGTTCCATTTGACATAAATAACCTGACCCAGAATCAATGGTTTTTGAATGTTTTCTTTGATCAGTTATCAACGTTACAGTAGCTCCCCTAGCTGGTGCACCATATTTATTTAAAGGCTTTATTCTTAAATATTTACTATTTTTTTTAACTTTTGCTTTATAAAGAGTTAACGTTTGCTCTTTACTTTCACCACGAGAAACTAGTAATTCTAAAATACCATCTTCATCAATGTCAGCAACTGCAGCACCCGTACCAAACCCATCTGGTTCAAGTCCTGTTTTCAGTTTTATTTCTTCAAAAATTCCATTCTCTTTTATCCTAAATAACTTATTAGGTTCAGCTATGTTGTTCATAAAGACTTCATCATATCCATCGTTATCAAAATCAGCAGATATGATAGTTCTTATTCTAGAAGGTTTATCAAATTTAATATTACCTATGTCTTTAAATTGATTATCTTTTAAAACATAGGCTCTGTGATATCCCTGCCAGTTTCCACTAATTATATCTAACCTACCTCTATAAAGTATGTCTGATAGTGTTGTCCCTCTCCCATTCTGGATCACATCATCTACTCGATAATCAAACGCTACGTCTTCAAATAACCCATTGTTATTTTTCAAAAGAAAATTTGCGCCTCTCTCATTTGCTGCAAAGATATCGGATCTATCGGTTAGAATATGTCCTGAAACAACTGCCCTGCCACCTGTGACCTTATCTAAATTTAGATTAGCAGATTTATCTTTAATCTTTTTACCTTCAATCTCATAAAACCTTGTTGGTCCTCCATAATTTGATACGTAGAGACCATATTCACCATTACCTTTTCTGTCCACACAAGCAACTGATCTACCAGCTGTTAAATTTAGTTCCTCTTTATTTTTTTCAATTTCAAAAATGTCTAAAAACTTATTTCCTTCTAAATCTATGAGTCTGTCAGAGTATTTTTTTGTTCCACTGTAAGTATCTGTATTAAGAAAATATATTTCCTCATATCCATCTCTATCAACATCACACGCAGCAACCCCAATAGTTTTTCTAAATTCATCAGAAAATATTTTTTGACTAGCTACATTAATTAATTTTCCATTATTATAAGATAAAGCTAAATTAGGATAACCAAATCCTGTAACTATAAATTCATATTTTCCATTTTGGTCTATATCGGAAACGGAAATACCGTAACTAAGTCTTTTAGGATTATCAACAATTTTACTGGACATATCCTCGAAAAAATCAGCATTAACAATATTGGGTATTATTAAAATTAATAAAATGATTATTTTTTTTAAAAAATCCGATAGCTTACTTATCATTTTTTTTTACTCTTATATTTTTTCATCCAATCACCAAAAATTTTTATAGCATCATCCATGTCATTGGTTTTGTTAGGGTGATTCTTTGCTCTGCCCAGCATGGTTGCGATGACATTGACCTGATACTTTATTGAACGATTTTTAATAGTTTTGATTGTATAAAGAGCTTTTTCTTTATTTTTAAATCCTAAACCTTGAGTAGTGGTTTTAGGATTATAATCTGAATAAAGTGACAAATTTATAGGTATAGATTTTTTACTAAGTGGCATTTTATCTATGATTTTAAATATCTTTTTGTAATTAAGTTTATTCATCATCTTTTTAGATTTTCCATCAAAACCAATTAGATTGATGGAAGATTTTCCTCTCTTATTAATTTTACAAATTAATTTTACATATCTTTTATGAAAATCTTTTATTTTGTCTTGATATATTTTTTTTACCTCTAAATAAATTCTATCCTTATAATTTGGCGTAGAGACAAGTAAGACTCTACTTTTCCATTTATATTTTTCTAAATTCATATTTTTTTGCCAGAACATCTTTTTGAGCAATATTTAACTCTCTCCCAATTTAACTTCCATTTTCTTCGCCAAGTAAAAGATCTTTTACAAACAATACAGATTTTGGAGGGAAGATTTTCTTTTTTCACTAAATTGTATTTTGTTTAATAAATTTTTCTGCAGCTGAAAGAATTAATTTTTTTCTATCGGTTTTCATTTTATCAAAAATTCTAACCATCATAGACAACCTTGGGTTTTTCAAAAAAAATTTTCTATTTCTATCAATAAACCTCCAATACAATCCATCCATTACGTTGCACCAATCACCCTTTTTAAAATCCATCATTTTCATAAAGTAACTTGATCCACAGATATATGGTTTCGTAGCAAATATTCCTCCATCACTAAATAATCCCATGCCATAAACATTAGGCACCATTACCCAATCAGAGGAGTCTACAAACATTTCCATAAACCATTTGTAAACAATGGTAGGTTTTATTTCACAAAGATTCATGATGTTAGATAAAATCATTAATCTTTCAATGTGATGAGACCATCCATGGTTTAAAGCATTTTTAATTGCATAATCTAGTGGAGGTAAACCAGTTGTACCTTCATACCATGACTTTTTCATTTTACGATTTTGTTTGAAAAAGTTTCCAGTTTCCATTTCATTTGAATAACTTTGGTAAATTCCTCTCATAAATTCTCTCCATCCTATAACTTGACGCACATAGCCTTCTAGAGAATTTAATTTAATTTTTTTACTTTTATGGAAATCTAGAACTTTTTTGATAATAAATTCAGGTGTGATTAAACCTAAGTTAATATAAGGACTTAAAGCACTATGAAATAAAATATTATCTTTTTGATCAACAGCGTCTTCATAATCACCAAATAAATTAGATTTTTCTTTAACGAAAAAATTTAATAATTTGACCACATCATTAAATTCTGTAGCAAGCCAAAAATTTTTAGTTGATCCTGGATGATCTTTAAATAGTTTTTCAATAATAGGTTTTAATTTTTTAGTATGATTGGTTTCATTAATTTTTGGAAATTTTGGAATAGAGATATTTTTAGGTAATTTATTTCTATTATCCTCATCAAAACTCCATTTACCTCCAATAGGATTTCCATCAGAACCCATCAATATTCCAGATTTTTTTCTCACTTCCTTATAAAAAGTTGCCATGAAAGGTTTTTTTGATTTAGATAGATATTGTTTAAATTCATTTCTAGAATTTAAAAACATTGGAGTTTGAACAATATTCCATTTGATTTTTTCTTTTTTAGCGAATTGATCAATTTTTTTTTCAAAAAATTTATCCTCAACTTCAAAACTTGAAATCTCTGTTATTTTTTTTGAATTTATTATTTTTTTTAATTTCTTTAAATAATCGTCTTTAAATTCTTTATCATCAATTTTAAAGTATTCTAATTTAAACTTATCTTTTTTAAGGGTTTCCGCATGTGAACGCATTGATGATAAAAAGAGAAGGATTTTATTCTTATGATGTTTTTCATAAGTACATAATTGGTAATCTTCAGCCATAAAAAATAGGTGGTCTTTTTTGAAGCGGTCTAAGTATTTTGATGGAAATAATTGATTTCCCAGTATAAAAAATAACTTCATATTTAAATATAACTAATAAAATTTTTTATGTCAGAAAAATATCTTATTTTCGGTGCGACAGGTTCTATCGGATCTAGCTTAGCTGAACAATTAGTGAATTCAGGAAAATCTGTTCATTTGGTTGGTAGAAATGAAAATGAAACAAAAAATATTTCTGAAAAACTGAGTTGCACTTTTACAATTGCTGATGTTTTGGATGAAGGATTCATAGAGAAAGTAAAAAATGATATATCTGATATTAAGGGTGTTGCTTATTGTGTTGGTTCAATAGATCTAAAACCTTTGAGAATGGTCAAAGAACAAGATTTTAATAAGTGTATGAGATTAAATCTTTATTCAGCTGTTGAAGTTATTAAAAGTTACCAAGAAAGTTTAAAAAAAAATAAAGGATCAGTTGTTTTGTTTTCAACAGTTGCAGCACAACGAGGGTTTACTAACCATACAATAATTGCATCTACAAAAGCTGCTGTTGAGGGATTAACTGTATCTCTAGCAGCTGAATTCGCTCCGAATATTAGAGTTAACTGCATTGCACCTAGTTTAACAAATTCAAAAATTGCAGAACCTATGTTAAAAAATAAAGTATTAGCTGATGGTATAGCAAAAGCTCATCCTTTAAAAAGATTGGGTGAGGGTAAAGATTCAGCCTCTCTAGCAAAATTCCTCATTACTGATGATAGCTCTTGGGTTACTGGTCAGATAATAGCTGTTGATGGAGGAAGATCAAAATTATCTTAACAAATTATGTATATTGCAATGAATAGATTTAAAATTGTTCTTGGTAAAGAAAAAGAATTTGAAGATGTTTGGAAGAATAGAGATACACACCTTGAGGGTGTTAAGGGATTTAAGAATTTTAATTTGATCAAGGGAGATACTAACGAAGATTATTCTCTTTATTCATCTCATAGCACTTGGGAGTCAAAAGAAGATTTTATAAATTGGACTAAATCAGAAGCTTTTAGACTAGCTCATAAAAATGCTGCACAACACAGAGATTTATATTTAGGTCCACCAGACTTTGAGGGCTTTGAAGTAGTTTTTTAATAATATGAAAATTTTTTTCATATTACTAGTTTTTATTTTTCCAAATATTGTTAATGCAAAAAATTTAAATTTTAAAAAAATAATTGATCTAAATGATCCATGGTCGTTAACTTTTATAAATGATAATAAAATACTTATCACTGAAAAAAGTGGATTTATAAAGTTAGTAAATATAAAAAATAAAGATATCAATTTAATCAACCATAATTTAAACTTTCTTGAGCATGGACAAGGCGGTCTTTTAGATATTCTTTTTAAGAATAATTTTGTTTATATTGCATATACTGAAAATAGAGGTAATTGGAAAACAAGTACCTCGATAGCAAAAGCAGAATTTAATGATAAAAATTTAATTTTTGAAAATATTTTTCAAGCAAATCCACCAATAGATTCCGGTTATCATTTTGGATCGAGATTAGCTATTAAAGACAATTATCTTTTTGCATCAGCTGGTGAAAGAGGTCAGGGCATGATAGCACAAGATCCAACTAAACATCCCGGAAGTATTATTAGGATAAATATTGATGGAAGTATTCCAAAAGACAACCCCAAATTTGAGGGTAAATCAAATTGGCTACCAGAAATTTATCAAATTGGGATTAGAAACCCTCAAGGTTTAACTTTATCTCCTTTTGATGGAAAAATTTATATGAGCAATCATGGTGCAAAAGGTGGTGATTGGTTTGGTGAAGTAAAAAAAGGAGAGAATTACGGATGGAAAATATTAGGCTGGGGTGGAAAAAATTATTCTGGCATACCAATTGGTCCTAAATGGAAACCAGGTTTTACGAAAGCAATACAATATTGGGTACCATCTATCGCAACAAGTGCAATTACTATTTATAACGGAAAAGAATTTAATGAATGGAATGGACATGCTTTAATTACCTCACTTAAAGATCAGTCCTTAAGGAAATTAATTTTTAATGATTTATCAAATGTTAGAGAGGAGATAATTTTCAAAGATCAAATTGGAAGAATAAGAGATATTCAGGTTCACCCCGATGATGGTAAAATTTTTTTACTAGCAGGAAATAAATTGTGGCTGATGGAAAAAAATTAATTTTCTAAAATTTTTTTTTTTGCCTTTTCAAACTCCTCTTCAGTCAAAACACCGCTTTTATAAAGCTCATTCAATTTATTTAATTCAGTGGTTAAATTTTCATTACTTCCCTCTAAATAATCCTTTCCCTCAGAGGTTTCATTTTCTAAATTTGAACGGTTAGCACTCTTTGCACTAAAACCTGTCATAATTGCTTTGCCTCCTAAGTAAAGGACAAATATCAAGATAGGAATAATTAGCCCAAAAAAAATTATCTTTTCCATATTTTAATCCTCATCTTCCTCTCTCCAATTTTTTTCATACATTAACCAAGCAGCATATATGACTGAGAAAGTTCCCACAATCATTCCATAATCAAATCCAGTCTGTTGATCAAACAAATACCACCCAAGTTGTGTGGCTCCTATAGGAGGGATAGTGAGTATAGCCATAAGAATTAATATTCTATATGGATATCTAGGTTTTTTCATAACCTAACTTATCAAAAAACTTCTATTGATTTAAATGTTAAATTTGCGATCTTTTGAAACACTCAATAGTGTTTTTTAGTAAACACGCAATCGTCATTGGACCAACTCCACCTGGCACTGGAGTTAAGGCTTTGGCATTTTTAGAAACCTCATCAAATGCTACATCTCCTACTATACCTTTTTCTGTTTTATTTATTCCTACGTCAATTACAATAGTATCTTTTTTAACCCAATCACCTTTAACTAATTCTGGTATCCCTACAGCAGCAACAATAATATCTGCTTCTAAACATTCTGCTTTTAAATCTTTAGTTTTTGAATGAGTGATTGTAACAGTGCAATTTTCTTTAAGTAAGAGTTGAGTCATAGGTTTTCCATTCAAATTTGACCTTCCAACTACAATCGCTTTCTTACCACTTAAATTTGGCTCAATTTTTTTTATTAATAAATAACATCCTAACGGAGTACAAGGAACTGAACTTTCGTATCCTGATGAAAGATTTCCTACATTCATCGGATGAAAACCATCTACATCTTTAGAGGGTGCAATAGTATCAATTACTTTTTGCTTATTGATATGCTTGGGTAATGGTAATTGTACTAAAATTCCTGAAACATTATCATCTTTATTAAGTTCCTCAATTTTATTCAAAATCACTTTTTCTTCAACAGTATCAGGATATTTTATAACTTCAGATTTTAAACCTACTTCATTTGCTGATTTTTCTTTGTTTCTTACATAAATTTGACTTGGTGTTAAGTCGCCAATTAAAATTACAGTTAGTCCTGGTACTTTATTATATTTATTTTTTAAATCAGAAACTTCCTTTTTAAGTTCTTCCCTAAGTTCCGCCGCAGCTTTTTTTCCATCTATAAGAATCATAATTTAGAATATCATTGGAGCAATGTAGAGCTTCATACACATTTCTATAAACCAAATCAATAGAAGTAAAATTATTGGTGATATATCTAAACTACCCAAATTTGGCAAAAAACCCCTTATTTTGTTGAGTATCGGATCTGTAAGTCGATAACTTAATTCTAAAATAGAGTAAACTAATCTATTTTGAGTGTTAAGAACATTAAAAGCAATTAGCCAACTAATTATCACATTAACAATAACCACATAAGAATAGAGTTTTAATATTTGTAAAGTCAAATAGAAGATAGCAATCATTTTTTTTCAATGTAAATTGAAGAACTCGGAAATGCAAAAGATGCTTTATTATTTTCAACAATTTTTTTTATTTCAATAGCTAATTTTTCTTTGACCGAAAGCCACTCATTCCAACTATCTGATTTTGTAAAACAACGAACATACATATCAATTGAACTGTCTGAAAATTTATCGACTCTTACGGCAATTCCTATGCTTGTATTAAAATCCTCACTTTTTTTTATATGCTCTTCAATTTGATCTCTTATAGTTTTAAGCTGATCAACCGTAGTGTCATATTGAAGAGTAATTATCCAGCTTATTAACCAGTTAGAAGTTTCGCTTACATTTACAACAGCATTTTCAGCAAACTGAAAATTGGGAATAATTGCTAATGATTTATCAAATTTCCTTATTGTTGTTGAACGAAATCCAATTTTTTCAACTATTCCCTCAATTATCCCATCAACTAAAATCCAATCACCAATTTTAAATCTTTTTTCTACAAGAACTAAAATTCCTGAAATCAAATTTTTAAATAAATCTTGTGCTCCTAGCGCTACAGCTACACCAAACAATCCAAGCCCTGCAATTATTGGTCCAATTTTTATTCCCCATAATTCTAATACTGCGGCAAGACCTAATATGAATATCAAAATTTTTAGTGATTTTATAATCCATCCAATAAGTTCTCTTGTTAGTAATTTATCAAGACCACTCAAGATATATGAAATTGGTTCAATAATTTGATGTATAACCCAAAAAATTAAAATAGTAATTAAAGTTCTATTTATTGTGTCCACTACCTCCCTGCCCTCAACTGAAAAAGTCATATAATAGCTTGCTATAAAAAAACCTATTACAATAGGAAAAAATCTAGCTGGACCTATAAGTGATTGCACAAAAGTATCATCTAATTTGTTTGTTGTTCTTTTTGAAATAATTTCTAATTTTTTTATGATAAGTTTACTTATTAATCCTCTAAAAATTAGGAATAATAAAAATATTCCAATCCCAATTAGTATTTGAAATATATCAACTCCTAAGATTCCTCTATTCCAAACAGATAAAAATATATCAGAAAAATTATTTATTAATTCCATAATTAAATTTTATATAACAAAAATTCTTCTTCTCCAGAATTAAAAAGAAATATTTTTTTCCATTTAATTTCGTTCAAAATTGAGGATGTTTTTTCACCCATACACATTAAATTTGTATTTAACCACTGATCTTCTAATTGTTGGGACTTAATAAAATTCAAAAAGCTATGTGCACTATTTTGAGAGTATATATATACAATATCTGGTAAATTTTTTTTTAATTCTTTTAAAAAGTTTTCATCAAATCTGTAATTATGTTTTACCCTATAATTTATTATCCTTTTAATGTTATAACCCTCTCTTAATAGTTGTTGATCTAAATCAGTGAAAATTTTTTCACCACTTACATAAAGAAGACCATTATTGTTAGTTTCATAATTTTGCAGAATTAATTCTTTTAAATTCGAAACATTTCCTTCAGCAGTAATAGTATTCTGAAAACCTAAACTTCTTGCCTTTTTTTCTGTGGCATTACCAACACAAAAACAAAAAATTTTTTTATCTATTTTTTTTAAATCTAAAAACTTTATAGCATTTGCACTTGTAAATATAATTCCACCTAAATCATTAAAATTTATTTGATCATAACTTATTTTTTCAATATTTAATAAAGGTAAATGAGAGACCTTATGACCTAAAGATTGAAATTTTAATATCATTTCAGAACTATCGTCTAATGGTCTAGTCAATAAAATATGCATTTATCTTTTGTATGAATTTTTAGATTTTGTTTTTAACATTTTTCCTACTTCTGTGCCTAGTTCTTTATAATTTTCAATTTTTCCAGATTTTTTTTCATGAAATCTTTTTGAACCATCTAACGAAAAGAGCTCAGCTTCAACAACAATATTATCCCCATCAACTTTTGAATGTACACCTATAGCAGTTTCACAGTCTCCCTCTAAAACCTTCAAAATATTTCTTTCTATATTAGCTCGAATATAAGTTTCATCATGGTTAATTTTTCTTAATATTGAAATTATTTTTTTATCATTCTCTCTACATTGAAGAGCAATAATACCTTGCCCTGCGCTTGGGATAATTTCTTCTACTGTAAAAATTTGGGAAATTTCATTTTCAAGTTTTAAAAATTTAATTCCTGCATAAGACAAAATTATTGCATCATATGTTCCCTCTTTTAACTTTTTAATTCTAGTATCAACATTGCCTCTTATTAATTTACAATTAATGTCTGGTCTTATCTTTTTTATTTGAAACTCTCTCCTTAAAGAGGAGGTTCCTATAATTGATTTTAAATTTAATTCATGAAGCTTTAATTTATCTTTAGATATTAAAATTTCCCTAGGATCATTTCTTTGTAAGAATGTCTCGGTTATCAAACCTTTTGTTCTAATCGCAGGTAAATCTTTTAGGGCATGGACTGCTATATCAATTTTATTTTCATGAAGTTCTTTTTCTATATAACTGGAAAACAAGCCTTTACCACCCAACTCGGATAATCTTTGATCTTTAACTTGATCACCTTCTGTAATAATTCTTTTTATAAGAATATCTTCACTAGTAAGGCTAGTATTTTTCATTATAAGATCTTTGGTTTTCTGAGCATAAAGGAGTGCCAATTTACTGCCTCTTGAACCTATAATTATTTTTTTTTTCATAAATAAATTTATTTCTTACTTGTATTGGGATTGTACAATTATTAAAAACTATTTGTATGAGCAAAAAACCCTTAATTCTTGGAATAGAATCTAGTTGTGATGAAACTGCTGCATCTCTAATAACTGAAAACGAGCTTGGATTTCCAGTAATTTTATCTAATATAATTTCAAGCCAAGAAAATATTCATAAAAAATTTGGTGGAGTAGTACCAGAATTAGCAGCTAGATCTCATATTGAAAAAATAGATTGGATTGTTCAAAAGGCAATTTCTGAAAGTGGAAAGAAAATTGAAGAGATAGATGCTGTGGCTTCGACCGCAGGTCCTGGGTTAGTAGTTTGTTTGTCTGTTGGTTTGAGTTTTGGAAAAGCTTTTGCATCAGCGATAAATAAACCTTTCATTGCGATAAATCACTTGGAAGGCCATGCATTAAGTCCGAAGTTAAATTTTAAAATTGATTATCCTTATTTACTTTTACTAATCTCAGGAGGACATTCTCAATATTTGAATGTTAAGAATCTCGGGGAATACAAAAGATTAGGCACAACTATAGATGATGCATTAGGAGAGGCATTTGATAAAACAGCTAAGTTATTGGGTATTGAATACCCTGGAGGTCCTCAAATTGAAAAACTGGCTGAAAAAGGTAATCCGAAAAAATTTGATTTACCTAAACCAATTTTTAATAAGGGTGGTTGTAATTTATCTTTCGCAGGGCTTAAAACTGCTGTTTTAAAAATAACAAAAACTATTAAAAGTGAACAAGACAAATTCGATTTAGCGGCATCTTTTCAAAAAACTGTTGAAGAAATATTGAAAAAAAAAACAATTATTGCTTTTGATCAATTTGAGAAACAAAATATTTCACAAGAAAAAATTTTTGTCGTTGCCGGCGGTGTTGCAGCTAACAAAAAAATAAGAACAATGTTAGTGAAGGTATGTGAAAAAAATAATTATAAAAGTTTATTTCCCCCAATAGAATTATGTGGGGACAATGCTGCAATGATTGCAATGGTAGGTTTGGAAAAATTTAAATTAAATCAGTTAAATCATTTTGATCATCCTGCAAAACCAAGATGGCCACTAGATGAAAATGCTTTATTTTTAAAAGGTGCAGGAGTTCAACTTTAAATGAATTATTGGTTACTTAAATCTGAACCAGATGTTTGGTCTATTGATCAACAAAAGAAAGCTGGAACTAAAGGTGTTTCTTGGGATGGTGTTAGAAATTATCAAGCAGCAAATAATTTAAGAAGTATGAAAAAAGGAGATATGTGTTTTTTTTATCACTCAAATATTGGAAAAGAAATTGTAGGTGTTGTTAAAGTTATCAATGAATTTTATTCTGATAAAACAGATAAAAGTAATCGTTTTGTGGCTGTAACAGTTCAATTTAAAAAGAAATATTTAAATCCTATAAAACTGACTGATATCAAAAAAAATAAGGAATTAAGCCATTTAGCATTAATTAAGCAAAGCAGACTCTCTGTTATGCCAATTGATTATAAAAGCTGGAAAATTATCGATAACATGAGTAAAATTTAGTAAAAAATAATATGGTAAAAAAAAAACAAAAAAAAACGAGAGCTAAAAAAAAAAGTTCTAAAAAGATCAAAAAAAGAACTAAAGTTAAAAAGAAATACTTAAAAAAATTTAAAAGACGATCTAAGATTAAAAAAAAGTTTTCTAAAAAAAGAAATAAATCGAGAAAAGATAATTCAAATCATACACCTGAGTTAATTATCAAAACTAAACCGGAATGGATAAAGCAAGCATTAGCTAATAAAGCCCAATATCAAAAAAAATATAGTGACTCTATTAAAATGAATGATGGTTTTTGGAAGAAAGAAGGAAAAAGAATTTCTTGGATAAAACCTTACAAAAAAATTAAAGATATTAAATATAGTAGCAAAGATGTAAAAATAAAATGGTTTTATGATGGAACTTTAAATGCCTCAGCAAATTGTATTGACAGGCATTTAAAGGATAAAAAAGATAAGACAGCAATAATTTGGGTTGGAGATGACCCAAAAGATACTCAAAAAATTTCTTATAAACAACTTCATCAAAAAGTTTCAAAAGCAGCAAATGGATTAAAAAAATTAGGTATACAAAAGGGTGATAGAGTGACTATTTACCTTACGATGATACCTGAATTAGCTATTTTAATGTTAGCATGTGCAAGAATTGGGGCAGTTCATTCAATCATTTTTGGTGGATTTTCAGCAGATTCTATTTCTGGAAGAGTCAATGATTGTGAATCTGAATATATTATTACTGCAGACGAGGGAGTAAGAGGTGGAAAAATAATTCCTTTAAAATCTACTACTGATGATGCCTTATCAAGTTGTCCAAATGTCAAAAAATGTATTGTTGTCAAAAGAACAGGTAATGAAATAAATTGGAATCAAAATAGGGATGTTTGGTATCATGATTTAATTAAGGACGTTTCAGCTCATTGTGAACCCGAGGAAATGAATGCAGAAGATCCATTGTTTATACTTTATACTTCTGGATCTACTGGAAAGCCAAAAGGTGTCTTACATACTACTGGTGGCTACATGGTTTACGCTTCTATGACACATCAGTATATTTTTAACTATAAACCAAAGGATATTTATTGGTGCACTGCCGATATCGGTTGGGTAACTGGACATAGTTATATAATTTACGGGCCACTCGCAAATGGGGCAACAACTATAATGTTTGAGGGTATTCCAAATTATCCAGACACATCCAGATGGTGGCAAATTATTGATAAATATAAAGTTAATACATTCTACACAGCCCCTACGGCAATCAGGGCTTTAATGAGAGAAGGAGATGGTCCAGTTAAAAAAACTAGCAGAAAATCGCTTAAATTACTTGGAACTGTTGGAGAACCAATTAACCCAGAAGCTTGGATGTGGTATTATAAAACAGTGGGAAATTCGAAGTGTCCGATTGTAGATACCTGGTGGCAAACAGAAACAGGTGGAATAATGATCTCTCCACAAACAGGTGCTATTCCTCTTAAACCAGGATCAGCAACTAAGCCTTTTTATGGGATTAAGCCTGTACTAGTAGATACAAACGGAAAAGAAATTAAAGGGGCAGGCGAAGGAAGACTTTGCATTGCACAATCTTGGCCAGGACAAATGAGAACTGTTTATGGAGACCATGAGAGATTTATAAACACATATTTTTCTCAGTTTGAGGGAAAGTATTTTACTGGAGATGGTTGTAGAAGAGACAAAGATGGATATTACTGGATAACAGGAAGAGTTGACGATGTTATTATTGTTTCAGGCCATAATCTTGGAACTGCAGAGATTGAAAGTGCATTTGTAGCCCATCCAAAAGTTGCGGAGGCAGCTGTGGTTGGGTATCCTCATGATATAAAAGGTAATGGCTTGTATTGTTATGTAACTTTAAATGCTGGAGAAAAAGACTCTGGTGAACTTGAAAGAGACTTAAAACTTTGGGTTAGAAAACAAATTGGTCCACTAGCAACACCAGATTTAATACATTTTACTCCAGGGCTGCCAAAAACTAGGTCTGGAAAAATTATGAGAAGAATTTTAAGAAAGATTGCTGCAAATGAGCATGATCAGCTTGGTGATACTACAACTTTAGCTGATCCAGGTGTTGTTGAAAGTTTGGTTGACAACAGAAAAAATATTTAAAGACTAATTAATTCTTCAAATTCTTTTTTAATTACATCCCATTTCAATATCATTGAATTAAGCACAATTTTACGATCCAAAGTTTTTAGTTCATCTGCGATGGGAGCCCATTTATATAATGAAAGTGCACTTGGATTAAACGGTAGGTCTTTATAGTAAGTTTCCCAATTAACTAGATCTAATCTTTCATTAAAACTCTTTCTACACTCATCAATTATCTCTAAGGGCATCTTATTAGAGATCTCATCATCTAAAATTTTATTGATAATTTCTTTTCCTTTATGAATATCTTTAAAATTAAAATGTACTTTTAAATATGAAAATGTAAAAAAAGTGAGATCTTGTAAGGCTACTGAATAAATATTCCATTTTGCAATATTGACTGATGACATAAATTCATCATTATCAAAATGTAGAACATACCTGGTCCCCATTCTAGTTTTTAGATAATTATACAAAGTTACTTGAGTAACCCAGGCAGATTTTGTTTGAATAAAATTTTCAAGTTCATCTAAAGTCTTTATTTTTTTTTTGGGAATAAAGGCTTTAAATAAAGAAAATAAATAAATTTTAAAATCCTTAATTGTAAGATCTTTCCAAGTTAATTTATATTTTCCCATAATTATTGTTAGATGTGCCAATTATATCTCAAAAAAGTAAGAAATAAGTAGCTAATATGAGTAAATTTTAGTCTTTTCAAAGCCTCTATAATGGTTATGGTTTCGCCTAGTTATAACTAAATAGAGAGGTAAAAATGTCAAATCAACAAAAACACTGGGAAAAAACCAGAGGATTGCTATTTATGACTTTAGCAATATGGTTTGTTTTCTCAATTGGCATCTTTCTCTTTGGAGCTGAAATGAATGAGGTCACAGGACCTTTCGGTTATCCATGGACATATTGGTTTACGTGTCAAGGATCTCTTGGAATTTTTGTAATTCTAATTTTTTGGTTTGCAAATAGACAAGAAAAAATCGATGAAGAATTCGGCTTTAGTGAAAGAGAGGACGAATAATGAAAGGTAATTTTATAGACAATTTGCCTAAGGTTTATGGAATCTATACCGGAGGATTTATAGGTTTCATAATCATTATGGCAATTGCAGAACAGATGGGTATGTCTGCTAAGGCGATTGGTATTGCTTTTGTAGCATTTACTGTATTCATCTATGCATTAATTGGTTGGCTATCACGAACAGCTCAAGCTGATGCATATTACGTAGCTGGAAGGCAAGTACCAACTGTATTCAATGGAATGGCGACTGCAGCAGACTGGATGTCTGGTGCTTCATTCGTTGCAATGGCAGGAGGTATTTACTTTAAAGGTTATGGATATATGGCTCTACTTGTAGGTTGGACTGGTGGTTATGTGTTAGTAGCATCTTTATTAGCACCATACTTAAGAAAATTTGGTTGTTATACAGTTCCAGATTTTATAGGTACAAGATACGGTGGTAATTTAGCTAGGTTTAGTGCAGTGGTAGTTTTAACTGTCGCTTCATTTACTTATGTGACTGCACAAATTAACGCTACAGGTACTATTGCATCTGTTGCTCTTGATATCCCATTTCAATACGCAGTTTATATTGGACTAATAAGTATCTTATTATGTTCAATGTTAGGTGGTATGAGAGGGGTAACTTGGACACAGGTTGCACAATATATCGTTTTAATTATAGCTTACTTACTTCCAGTATTCTGGATCAGTAACAAAATGGGTGCAGGTTTCTTTCCTCACTTTATGTTAGCTGATGAAGTAGCTAGAATTGGTGAACTAGAACAACAGTTTGGTTTTATTGCAAATTCTAAAGAGAATCTTGCTATGGTACCAAAAGGGTTAGCTGGAATAACTAAAGCTCACTCAGCGGTTAATGCTACACCTTGGGCATTTATTTCATTAGCACTAGCAATGATGATGGGAACAGCTTCATTGCCTCACGTGATGATGAGATATTTCACTACTCCAAGTGTAAAAGCAGCTAGAAAATCAGTAGGTTGGTCTTTATTCTTTATCTTCCTACTTTATTCTTCTGCTCCAATGTTAGCGACACTGTCTAAATTGTCATTGATTGACCCTTCACTACCAACAGGTATTATTGGTAAATCAATTGCAGATGTTCAAGCGATAGATTGGTATCAAAACTGGAACGCAGCAAACTTAATGTTTGTAAGCGACTTTAACGGAAATGGAACTCTTGAATTAAATGAGTTTTTCATGGGTGGTAAAGCCGTTGTGTTAGCAACACCAGAGATAGCTGGATTACCTTACGTAATCTCAGGTCTGGTTGCTGCTGGAGGTATGGCAGCCGCTATGTCAACAGCCGATGGTTTGATTCTAGCGATTGCAAACGCAATATCACATGATGTTTACTATAAGATCATTGATCCAAAAGCGGAAACTGCAAAACGACTAGTTGTTGCAAGGGTATTACTTTTAGTAATTGGTTTTGCTGGAGCAACAATTGCGGCAATGGAGATTCAAGGTATCTTAGGTTCAGTTATCTGGGCTTTTGACTTTGCGATGTCTGGATTATTCTTCCCACTTGTACTTGGTGTATGGTGGAAAAGAGCTAACAGACAAGGTGCTATTGCTGGTATGCTAGGAGGTCTAGCTGCTGGTACTTGGTACTTAGTTTGGGTACGAACTGGTGGAAGTGGATTCTTAGGAATTACACAACTAACATTCGGTATCTTTGGTTCAGCTGTTAGTTTGGTTGCTATGGTTGTAGTGAGTTTAATGACTCAAGAGCCAGATAAAGCAACTCAAAAAATGGTTGATGATGTACGTGTACCAAGTGGTAGAACTGTCATCGGAAAACAATAAATAATCTTTTAAAGGGGCGATTAATTTCGCCCCTTTTATTTCTACTCCTTTTCCAATATAAATTTTAAATGTCAGCAAATTTTCATCCTTTAATATATTTTATAGATTATTTTCTAGGTATTATAATGTGGACTCTAATTGGAAGAGTCGCAATGAATATATTTCAAAGAGAAGACTCTGAATTTTTCTTTATGAAGGTCTTCGTAAAATATACTAATCCTCTTATTAAATTATTTAAACCAATAACACCTTCTTTTATAATTGGTCCTTTAGTTCCATTATATGTGGCTTGGTTCTTTTATATGATAAGATTTTACTTAATGCCGTGGATCTTGGGATATTCTGTAATGGGAATGCTGTCATTCCCACTTGAAAGTGAGATATCAAGGCAAATTTATCAATTTTTTAATTCATTTAAATTTTAAAAATTGATACTAGTAAATTTATTAATTAATGAAAAATATTCAAATTTCACCCTCAATTTTATCAGCTGATTTTAGTCAACTAGGATTAGAAATTAAAAAGCTTGAAGATTGTGGTGCCGATATGATTCATGTTGATGTAATGGATGGCCATTTTGTTCCAAACCTTACTTTCGGACCTCCAGTAATTAAAGATTTAAGAAAACATACGACTTTAAAATTTGATGTTCATTTAATGATTTCACCAGTTCATAAATATATTGAGGCCTATGCTGAAGCAGGAGCAGATATAATTACTATTCATCCTGAAGCTACTGAAAATCTTGAGGATTCGATTACTAAGATAAGTAAATTAAATAAAAAAGTTGGAATATCTTTAAATCCAGAAACCAATATAGATATTGTAGAAAAGTATTTAGAAAAAATTGATTTAATTTTAATAATGAGTGTTCATCCTGGCTTTGGTGGTCAAAAATTTATGCCTGAAGTTTTAAAGAAAATTCGTAAATTAAGATCTATTCAAATTGATAGAAATTTGAATTTTGACATTGAGATAGATGGTGGAATTAATTTTGATAACTCCAAGTCTGCGATTGAAGCTGGGGCAAATATACTGGTATCAGGAACTACAATTTTCAAAAGTAATAATGGAGATATTAAAAAAAATATTGAATTACTAAAATCAGTTTAATAGATGATTTTTAAAAATTCTTGGATAAAATTAAGAACCTTTTATCTCAATTCTAATTATTATGATAAAAAAATTTCAAAAGTTTATTTTGAAAATTTAATTTATAGACCTAGTCCTCATCTTTTATCCTCAGTAATAAAATATCAAAAAAAGAAATTTAATATTGAAGCCATATCAATTGAAAATTTATGGAATAATAAAAAAATTAAAAATAAAGACTTTAGAAAATTAAATAATTTTTACTGGTTTTTTAGTTTAGATTTAAAATCATCAAAAGAAAAAACTCAGTCTATAATTGTTAATTGGATAGAGAATAATTTTAAATTTGAATCAAAGAGTTGGGAATTTGATTTAACTTCAAAAAGAATTATTGCATGGCTTTCGAATCATAATCTTACTTATGAGGATATGAATGATGATTACAAAAAAAAATTTAATTTAATGATACAAAAACAAACTAATCATCTCATGAACGAAATAAAAAAATCAGAACTAATTGATGACAAAATTATAGGATGTGCGGCTATAATATTAGTTGGTCTTTGTTATGGGGATAAGAAAAACTATCTTCCATTTGGACTAAGTCTTCTAAAAAAAATCTCAAACTTTTCATTTGGCAGTGATGGTTTCCCGAAATCAAGAAGCATAAAACAACTTATTTTTTATTTAAAGTATTTTATTTTAATTAGAGAGTGGTTTAAAGAAGCTAATATTAACATCCCAGATGAGGTAAATGAAACTATAAATTATTTAGGTCAAGGATATGCTTTTGTTTGGCAAAATTTAAAAAAAGATATCTTATTTAATGGAAATAATATTTCAAATAATACTGAGTTTGATCATTATTTAAAAAGATTTGGCTACACGTTTAAAAATGAAAATAGAGAATTTGGAGGTTATGTAATTCTAAGAAATAAAAAAATTTCCCTAATAATGGATGTCGGTAATCCACCTAATATTAATTTTTCTAAAGATTATCAGTCTGGGGTAATGTCTTTTGAAATAATTTCCAATGGAAAAAAACTAATAAGTAATTGTGGATATTATGATAGTAAAAATTTAACATTAAATGAATTGTCAAAATCAACAGCCACTCATAACACTTTAATTATTGATGACCATTCTTCATGTAATTTTAAAAAAATTTACAACAATACATTTATTCTTAATGAAGATTTAAAAATTTTAAAAAAAAATATTGTTTTTGAGAAAGAATATTGGAAAATTAATGCATCTCATAATGGATATCAGAAAAAATATAACTTAATTCATGAGCGGGACATAGAATTTTATCCAGAAAAAAACAAATTTGTAGGAACTGACAAAATATTAAATAAACAACCAAATCTAAATATTAAGTTTGATATTAGATTTCATTTAGAACCAAATGTAAAATCTATGAAAACGCAAGATAATAAAACTATACTTATCGAATTAGAGGACGAGGGTTGGAAATTCACATGTGATAATTTTGATATAGACATTGATAATGGCCTATATTTTGGTAATAAAAATTCATATACACAAAATCAAAATATTTTTATTTCAGGAATAACAAATAATCAAAATGAAAAAATATTTTGGCAACTAACAAAATTACAATGAAAAAAATAAAAAGAGCTCTCATATCAGTTTCAAATAAAACTAACCTAAACCAAATTTTAAAAATACTTAAAAAATTTAAAATTGAAATTATTAGTTCAGGTGGAACTTTTAAAGAAATTAAAAAACTCAGGTATGTTTGTACCGAAGTTTCAAAATACACTGGTTCACCCGAAATTTTAGGTGGTAGAGTAAAAACTCTTCATCCAAAAATCCATGCTGGAATATTAAATGTGAGAAAAAACAAATCACATAAGAAAGATTTAATTGAAAATAATTTCAAAAATATTGATCTTGTCATAGTAAATTTTTATCCATTTGAGGATACACTCAAAAATACAAAGAACCATAAAAGGATTGTTGAAAATATAGACGTTGGAGGCCCAGCCATGGTAAGAGCTGCAGCTAAAAATTATAGTGATGTGACTGTCATTACATCAATTGATCAATATGAGGAACTTATAAAGGAAATGAATATAAATAATGGTGCAACCTCTTTTAAATTTAGAGAAAAAATGTCCCAAAATGCTTTTTCTGAAACCGCATACTATGACGCTTTAATTAACGAATATTTTAATAAGAAAAATAATAACTTCTTTAATAAAAAAGAAATAATTTATGGAAATTTAATAGAAAAATTACGTTATGGCGAAAACCCACATCAAATAGGAGCAATTTACTCGAAAGATAAAACAATAGATATCGATAAACTTCATGGCAAAAATTTAAGTTACAATAATTATCAAGATATATTTGCAGCATTAACAATTTCTAAATCTCTACCTAAAAACATAGGTACAGTTATAGTCAAACATGCAAATCCATGTGGTGTATCAATTCTTAAAAATAAATTAGGCAGTTTCAAATCAGCATTGGCATGTGATCCAATTAGTGCATTTGGTGGTGTCGTATCTTGCAATTTTAAATTAAAAAAGGATTTAGCAATCGAATTAAAAAATATTTTTTTAGAAGTAGTAATAGCAAATGGTTTCGATAATGACGCTCTTAAGATATTAAAAAAAAAAAAAAATTTAAGGATAATAAGTGCCTCTAATTTTAAAATAGATGAAATAATAAATTTTAATTCCTCATACAATACACTGCTTGTACAATCTGGAGATACAAATAAATTTTCAAAGAAAGATTTTAAAATTGTTTCAAATAAAAAACCCACAAAATCTCAAATAGAAAATTTAATATTTGCTTTTAATGTTTGCAGGTTTACAAAATCTAACGCCATTGTTATTGCCTCAAATAAAACAACTGTTGGTATTGGTTCAGGTCAGCCTAGCAGATTAGATAGTTGTAAAGTTGCAATAAACAAAATGAAAGAATTTATTAATCCAGATAACGATATAGTTGCAGCATCTGATGCTTTCTTTCCTTTTGTGGATGGAATTGAGAAATTAGTTCAATCTGGCGTTTCAGCTGTTATTCAGCCTAGTGGTTCAATTAATGACAAAGAAATTATAAAATTTGCAAATGAAACTGGGATAATATTAGTTTTTTCTAAAACAAGACACTTCAGACATTAAAAATTTGATCAATTTTTGCCGCTAAAATAAAATCATTTTCGGATAATCCTTCAATAGCGTGAGTCATAATATTTATTTTTGCATATCCCCAACCAAATTTAATATCTGGATGATGACCTTCTTCTTCTGAAATTTGGCCTACATGATTTACAAAATTTTGACTTTCAATAAAATTTTTAAATTCAAAATTTTTTTCTAAAAAAAATTTTTTTTTTTCATTTTCTAGAACATTCCACCCATTGACTTTTTTCTGATATTTATGGATTTCAGAAATATCAAATGGAATAACTCCACCTTCACAAGGTACACATTTTTTTTTTAAAAGATCGTTCATTTTTAGTGGAGCGGGCAAAGGGGGTCGAACCCTCGACCTTCTCGTTGGCAACGAGACGCTCTACCACTGAGCTATACCCGCTTGTTAAATTAATCTTAAAGTTAGAGGCTTTTCATAAAATTAGCAAGTGACAAATTGATTATTTTGTTTATTAGAAATCTAAACGTTATTCATAGTTTAATTCGATCAAATTTTTTTCAAATATTTGATTTAGTTTATCAATAAATTTTTTATCAAAGTTTTTTTTCCAGTCATTTTTAGGACCTAAATGAAAAAAAGGTATATTTTTTTTATCTTCTCTTGAAATAATTGACTCACTAAACCCTTTAGACTCCTCCATTTTCTTTAAATTTTCAAAAGATGTAGTTTTTACCGCATTTTTTGCTTTTTCCCTATTAAATCCTTTTTTATTGTTTGATAACTTATTTATAAATTCAATAATTTCTTTAAATACAAAAAATGTTTCTTTTAATAGATCCTCATATTTAACGAACATAACAGGAATTAGTTGGTTATCTTTCCAGGATTTATAGTTATTTTCCCATGAACTTGTAAATTGATAATCACTAAAATCATTTTTTTTTTTGAAATCATAAGTGTAATTATTTTTATCAATCATCATATTTAATGCACTTTCATTATCTAATTGAAAGTGTCTAGACATAGAATTTAAAACGTTCCTCGGATCTCTTACAATATAAACACAGCCTAGTGTATTTTTTTTATTAGTAAAATAATTTTCTCCAATCTTTATTAAGGCATTATGAGTTTTCAAAAATTTAATTGTTTTATCTGAATTTATTTTTTCTTGAGCAGAAATCCAAAATTTAGCAGTTTCCCCTGGCACACTTAAATCATATTTAAATTCCTTAAAATATTTTTTTACTGGAAATTGAGGTATAAGATTTAATTGCTGGTCAGTAACAAATAAACCATCTTTAGTGTAATAATAGGCACTTATTAGTGATCTTAACCACGTATTACCATTTTTTGGATATGAAGCTAACCATATAATCATTATTTTAATATTTTAATATTTTTGTTATTATAAACATATTAATAAAAAAAATTATGAATTTTCCAAAAATAATACCAATTTTTCCTTTAAGTAACTTTATAATTTTTCCAAAAACAACAGTGCCTTTAAATATTTTTGAGCCAAGATATTTAGATATGATTAATGATAGCATGAGAGCAAATAAATATATTGGAATGATACAGCCTAAAAACACTAAAAATAATATTAATGACGACCAGTCTAACCTTCATGAAATTGGTTGTTTAGGAAAAATTACAAGCTTTAAGGAAACAGAGGATGGTCGTTATTTAATTGATCTAAAAGGTATAATCAGATTTAAAATTAATAAGGAAATAATTTCAACAAAAAAATACAGGGAATTTGAAGTAAGTTTTGATAATTATCTACATGATTTAGATAATAAAAAAGAAGAATTAAAATTTTCTGATTTAGAATTAATATTTAGAGATCTTAAAAATCTATTTGAAAGAAGAGGTTTTATAATTAATTGGAAAGCTCTAGAGAAACAAAGTTTAGATGAAACTATTAATGCTTTAGCAATAGCATCACCATTTAGTCTTGAAGAAAAACAAATTTTACTTGAAGCAACTAATTTAAATATAAGAAAAACAAAAATTGCTGAAATTTTAAGCACATATACCTATGATCAATATGATAATAATACACTACAGTAATTTATGGTCTTAAACCGCTGTCAGCAAATTTTTTGAAAAAAGAATTAAAAAATTTATTCTTTCCCAATATACTTAAAGATTTACTAATTATTTCATTGTTTGTTTTACTCTCAAAATTAAAAAATTCATAAATCAAATCTATACCGGTAGAAAATATTAGATTTTTGTCTCTAAGATTTTTTTCAAAATCACGACAAATTGTATTATCAATAGCTAAACCTAAATTAATTCTTTCATCTATTAAGGTTGAGAGGTAACTAATATCTCTTAATGTCATATTAAAACCTTGTCCAGCTAGAGGATGTACTTGATGTAATAAATCACCAAAAGCTAAAATATTATCTTTATAATAATTTCTTAAATTTAAAGATTTTAATTCAAATTTGGAAAGATTACTTATTTTTTTTATATTCATATTTAATGAATCAAATTTACCACTTTGTATCATCTAATTTTTACTGATAAAATTAATTTGTTATGAAAGTTTGTATTATTGGAAATGGTTTAGTTAGTTTAATATTGGCTAAAGTATTGTCTAAAAAGGCTTTATCTG
>CABXTP010000004.1 GCA_902515175.1 uncultured Pelagibacteraceae bacterium | reverse complement strand
TCTTTTGAGTAACTCTGAAATTGAAATACCTTCATACATTGATAATAAATGAATGACCTTATTATGTGCAAGACCTATTGAATATTTATCCAAAATCTTTTTAGAGTCTGCAAAAACTTCTCTATAACTTACAAAAAGTTTCTCAACCAAATCCTTGAGTTGCTCATCTTTGAGATATAGAAGCTCTTTCATTCTTGGTAAGTTATATTGACATATTATAGATACAAAGATATTTTTCAGTAATATTTTAATTTTTCATAAATGATACCTTACGATAAAAGATCTGGTAAAATATGGTACAATGGCGATTTAGTGGATTGGGCCAATGTAAAACTTCATGTTTTAAGCCATGGATTACATTATGCAAGTTGTGTTTTTGAGGGTGAACGTGTTTATGATGGATCAATATTTAAACTGGAGGAACATACCTCTAGATTTTTCTACTCTGCTCAAAGAATGGGTTTTGAAATTCCATTTTCTGAGGACCAAATAAATATCGCTAGTAAAAAAATTATTTCTACTCAGAAAATTGAAAATGGATATGTAAGACCAGTTGCATGGAGAGGAAGTGAAATGATGGCTATATCTGCACAACATACAAAAATTCATGTAGCAATTGCTGCATGGGAATGGGGATCTTATTTTGATCCAAAGTTAAAGATTGAAGGGATCAAATTAAATATCTCCAACTGGAGCAGATGATTATTTACCAAAACCATTTGAGCCTAAGGAACTAATATTACGAATAAGAAATATTTTATCTAAAACAAAAAAAAGAGATTTTAAGCGAGTCATAAAATTTGAGAATATTAAAATAGATTTAAATAAACAAATTATTTTTAAAGATGATCAAGAGTACAAAATTAATAATACAGAAAAAATTATTTTAGAAAAAATGATTAATAATCCTGGAAAAATATTTGAAAGATTAGAAATAGGAAAAATTATCAACTTAGATAAGGAAAGATCCATTGATGTAATTATCACAAGGCTGAGAAAAAAAATTGAATTGGATCCAAAAAATCCTAAATTTCTTCAAACAATAAGAGGAGCTGGCTATGTTTTATGGATTGAATAAAATGATCAAAAATTTATTACCTAAGAGATTATTCTATAGAGCATTATTAATTGTTGCAGTACCCGTAATAGTTTTACAAATCATAATTACAATAGTTTTTTTTGATAGTCTTTGGATTAAAACAAATAAAGGTATGACAAGAGCATTGGTTAATGAAGTAAAAACTTTTATTGAGGCTTATGATAATGATGCATTTGAACAAAATGAAATTACTAATTTGTTTTCAATTTATCAAGATCTAAACATAGAATATAAAGAAGATATTAATTTTAATTTTAATTTTGATGAAAGATGGTTTAGTCCAATTGAAAGAACTTTAAGAAGAGAATTAAAATCAAGGTTTGGATCTGAGGAGTTTTGGTTTAATACAAAAAATTATAAGGAATTAATTGATTTAAGAATTAAATATAAATCAGGTTATTTCAGATTTTTAGTTCCAAAAGATAGAGTATCTAGTTCATCAGCGAGATTATTTGGATTATGGATTACAGTACCAGCAATAATAATGATTATTATATCATTAATTTTTTTAAAAAATCAAACAAGACCTATTACTGCACTAGCAAAAGCTGCTGAAAGATTTGGAAGGGGGGAAGAGATTGAAGAATTCAAACCGTCTGGTGCTGCTGAAATTAGACAAGCTGGACTAGAGTTTGATAGAATGAGAAAAAGAATAATTAGGCACTTAAATCAAAGATCAGAAATGTTATCAGGAATAAGTCATGATCTTAGAACTCCACTAACTAGAATGAAATTACAAACTGCATTCATAAAAGAAAAAGATATTTCTAAGAAACTAACTGAGGATATTAATGAAATGGAAAAAATGCTTAATGAGTATCTTCAATTTACAAGCTCATCTTACATAGAAAAAGATGAGTTATTCGATTTAAGCCATCTGATAAATGATATAATAGAAAAGTATGATAATAATAATATTTCAAAAAACTTGTTACCAAGAATTTATTTTAATGGAAGAAAAAATTTAATTAAAAGATGCATTAATAATTTAATCGATAATTCTATCAAATATGCCAATAGGGTTGACGTTGAATTATCTAAAAAAAATTCAAATTTATTTATAAAAATTGAGGATGATGGACCAGGTATTCCTGAAAAAGAATATGAGAATGTTTTTAAACCATTTTATAAAATTGATAAGAGTAGAGCAGATTCTAAGTCAAGTGTAGGGCTTGGCTTATCAATAACCTCTGACATCATACGTTCTCATGGAGGAAATATCAAATTAGAAAAATCTTCATTAAATGGTTTGAGTGTTAAGATTTTTTTACCTGTCTAGACTTATTTTTTTTTGGAGATTTTGATTTTTTTATTTGTTTCTCCAAATTTTCAACCCTTTTTAATAGTACTTCGAATTCATCTTTGCTGGTAAGCCTCATTTTAAATACAATTTCGTCTCTTTTTGATTTTAATATAGAAATTAATTCATTTGTTAGATCTTTTGACGTAATTAAACCTTGTTCAAACAATTTTGTAAATTTATCAAATATAATTTTAGAATTTTTCATATATTTATTTTTTATTAATACTATATTCATATCTTATAATTATTATTTATAATGTTCATTAATAATTTTGACCCAGTTGCTGTTCAAATTTTTTCTATAGATATACGCTGGTATTCTCTCTCATATATTGCTGGTATTTTATTTGGATGGCTAATTGCTAAAAATTTATTTATCACCGATAAGGAAATTAGAGAACAATTTGATGATTACCTAAGCTATCTAATTATCGGTATTATATTAGGTGGAAGATTAGGTTATATCTTATTTTATAATCCTAAATATTATGCTGAAAATTTTAGTGAGATATTTTTTATTTGGCAGGGTGGCATGTCTTTTCATGGAGGAATTATTGGTGTTATAATTTCAAGTTATTTTTTTGCCTTAAAATATAAAATTAATATTTTTAAATTTTTGGATATTGTTGCTTTAGTTGCTCCTATTGGTATTTTTTTTGGAAGAGTAGCTAATTTTATAAACTCTGAACTTTATGGACATGAAACTTCAATGCCATGGGCTGTACAATTTGTTCAGATTGATAAATTATATAGACATCCATCTCAACTTTATGAAGCGGTACTGGAGGGTTTAGTTTTATTTTTAATACTATTATTTTTTTGGAAAAAAAAATATTTAGAGAAAATTGGGAAAATTTCAGCTTTATTTTTAATTTTTTATTCTCTATTCAGATTTATAGTTGAATTTTTTAGAGTGCCAGATGAACATTTGGGTTATTTAATTTATGATTTATCAATGGGTCAAATCATTAGCATTATTTTTTTCATATCTGGTATAATTTTAATTTTTAAAAAAAATGATTCACAAAAAAGATCGTAAATTAACATTAGATAAGTTTATCAATTATGCTCTTTATGAAAAAAATAATGGCTATTATATGAAAAAAAATCCATTGGGTTATAGTGGTGATTTCACAACAGCACCAAATATTTCTAGACTATTCTCTGAAATGATTGCGATATGGACTGTAAGTTATTGGCAAAATCTTGGTTACCCAAAAAAATTTAATTTAATTGAGCTCGGTGCTGGAAATGGAGAAATGATGAAAATTATGATCGAAAGCTTTAAAAGATTTCCTATTTTTTTAAATTCTTGTAATTTTTATATTCACGAAATTAGTCCAAAAATGATTCAAGAACAAAAGATAAGAATTAAAGAAAAAAAAGTAAGATGGATTAAAAATTTATCTAATCTTAAAAAAGTTCCTTGTTTGTTTCTTGCAAATGAATTTTTTGATGCAATGCCAATAAAACAGTTCATAAAAAAAGATAGCAACTGGTATGAAAAACAAGTGATACTAAAAAAAAATAATCAAGCAATTTATTCAAACAAAAAAATAAACATTCAACTTTTAGAAAAAAAGTTGAAAATCAATATATCAAAAAATCAAACATTTTTTGAATATTCCCCGCGAGGAGTAAAATATTTAAAAAAAATCATTAAAATAGTTGAAAAAAATGATGGAGGCTTATTAATTGTTGATTATGGATATGATAATGAGCTAGCTAAAAACACATTACAAGCTATTTACAATAAAAAATACTCTAATGTTTTAAGAAATATTGGGGACTCAGATATTACTCACAGTTTAAATTACAGTTTTTTTAGAAAAATTAGCCAAAACTCAAAAACAATCAATGTAAATTTTACAACTCAAAAAAAATTTTTAACCAAAATAGGAATTGAACGAAGAGCTGAGATCCTAAGCAGAAATAAATCCTTTAAACAAAAGGCAGATATTTTTTACCGGCTTCAAAGACTTATAGACAAAAAGCAAATGGGAGATTTATTTAAGGTTATGTTGGTTAAAAAAAATAATAATAATTTTAACTTAGGATTTTAATATTGCTTAGATCAAAAAAACTGTCAAAATTTAAAACAATTAATCATGGTTTTTTTAGTAAACATGGAGGCTTATCTAAAGGAATTTATAAAAGTTTAAATTGTGGAATTGGTTCAAAAGATAAAAAAAAAAACGTAACAAAAAATCTTGAAATTGTTAAGAATAAGATCAGTAAAAATTCAAAAAAAATTTATTTAGTGAAACAAACCCATAGTAATAAATTTTTATTTATTAGTAATAAAACAAATATCAATCATAAGAAAAAAATTGTAGATGCAATTATAACTGACAAAGCCAACATTCCAATAGCAATACTCACAGCCGATTGTGTACCAATTTTGATGTACGATAATAAAAGAAATATGATTGCAGCAATTCATGCTGGATGGAAAGGTGCTTTTAGGGGCATAATTAAAAATGTTCTAAATTTTATGTTCGAAAAAGGATGTTCTTCAAAAAATTTAACTGTTGCTATCGGTCCCTGTATATCTCATAAAAGTTATGAAGTTCAAGATAACTTAAGAGAAAAATTTATGAAAAAAGATAAAAAAAATAAAATTTTTTTTAAAAAAATAAATAAAAGAATATATTTTAATTTACCAAATTATGTTAAAAGTCAGCTTAAATTATATAAAATAAAAAAAATAGATTTTATAAATAAAGACACTTTTTTGAAAAAAAATAATTATTTTAGTGCAAGACAATCAATAAAGCTTAAACATAATGATTATGGTAGAAATATTTCAATAATTGTGATTAATTAATTTTTTATGAAATTATTAACTGGAAATAGTAATAAAACACTTAGCAAAAAAATCTCAAAATATTTAAAAACTAAACTAGTTAACTCTAGCATAAAAAAATTTTCTGATGGTGAAATATATACTGAGATTAATGAAAATATTAGAGGAAATAGTATTTTTATAATACAATCTGTGTCTTCACCAGCAAATGATAATTTAATGGAATTGCTTTTATGCATTGATGCTCTTAAAAGATCATCTGCAAAAAATATTACTGCAGTAATTCCATATTTTGGCTATGCGAGACAAGACAGAAAAGTTGTTCCAAGAACTTCAATCTCTGCAAAACTTGTATCTAATTTAATTACAAAAGCTGGCGCGGATAGAGTCGTAACAGTTGATTTGCATGCAGGACAAATTCAGGGATTCTTTGATATTCCTGTAGACAATCTTTTTGCTACTCCTATTTTCGCCAGACATGTTAAAAAAAGAATAAAAAATAAAAATATTGTATGTATTGCACCAGATGTTGGTGGTACTGAACGGGCACGTGCACTAGGAAAATTATTAAATGTTGGTCTAGCTATTGTTGATAAGAGAAGACCAAAACCTGGTCAATCTCAAGTAATGAATGTAATCGGAAATGTGAAAAATAAGACATGCATTATTGTAGATGACATCATAGATTCTGGTGGTACTATTGTTAATGCTGCTAAAGCTCTCAGAGATAGAGGGGCTAAAGAAGTTTATGTATATATTACTCATGGGGTATTAAGTGGGGATGCTGTAAAAAAAATTAAAAAATCATTAATAAAGAATTTAGTTATAACTGACACTATTGATAATAGTGAAAAAATTAAAAATGCTAAAAATATTGAGGTTTTATCAATTTCAAGCCTTATGGGAGAAGCAATTAAAAGAATTTCTAACTCAACTTCTGTATCAGATTTGTTTAAATAAATTTCTTGAGTTATTAAAAAACATGGGCTAAAAGCCTATGTTTTTATGAATTCTTTAGAAGGAAACATCCGAAATAATAAAACTAAAGGTGAACTTAACACCATTAGAAGTAATGATCTAGTTCCAGCTATAATTTATGGTGGCAAAGAACAAAATGAAAAAATTTCTATTTCAAAAAAATTATTAAAAATTTCAATTGAAAAAGAAAATTTTTTATCAAGCATCGTATCTATTAATATAAATGGTAAAAGCCAAAATGTTTTACCTAGAGAAGTTGTTTATGATGTATTATCAGATGAACCTATTCATGTTGATTTTTTAAGAATAGTGCCTGGTGTAAAAATTAGGATTGAAATACCTGTTGAATTTATTAATCATGAAAGTTCACCTGGATTAAAACGGGGTGGGGTTTTAAATATTGTAAGAAGAAAAGTTGAACTTAAATGTCCAAGTGAAAAAATACCTGAAAAAATTACTATTGATCTTAATGGTGTAGATATTGGTGAGAGCTTTAAAATTTCATCTGTTAAACTTGATCCAGATGTAGTGCCCACTATTCAAGGTAGAGATTTCGTAATTGCTACATTAGCCGCTCCAACCGTAATGAAAGAGCCTGAAAAACCTACTGAAGTCGAGGGAGCTGAGGGTGAAGAAGGAGCTGAAGGAGCTGAGGCAGCAGCTGCAGATGGAGAAAAATCAACTGCAGAAGGTGATAAAAAAGAGAGTGATGACAAAAAACCAGCTGATAAAAAACCTGCTGAAGAAAAAAAATAAAATATTAAATTGAAATCTAAAATCCAATTAAATTAACATGCTTTTATTTGTAGGTCTTGGAAATCCAACGCCCAATAGTGAAAATAATCGTCATAATATAGGCTTTAAAATTATTGACGCGATAAACAAAAAATTTAGCTTATCAAAACAAAAACCAAAGTTTAAAGGATTGTTAACTACAGGCTTAATAGAAGATGAGAAGGTTTATGCTATTAAACCTCTAACCTTTATGAATAACTCAGGAATATGTATTAGAGAACTATTGGAGTATTTCAAAATCAATGTGGAAGATGTGATTGTTTTTCATGATGACCTTGATATTGAGGTTGGAAAAATCAAGGCAAAATTTAGTGGTTCCGATGCGGGGCACAATGGAATAGCCTCAATAGATAAATTTATTGGGAAAGATTATTCAAGAGTCAGAATTGGTATTGGTAAACCAAAAAATAAAATGGATATTAGTGACTATGTACTACAAAATTTTGATGAGGATGAGATAAATAGTATGGAAAAAATCTCAGAGAATATTACAGACTCAATCTCTATTTTAATTGAAAAAAAATTAGATTTATTTTCCAGTACTGTTAACAATAAAAAATGAGTTTTAAATGCGGAATTGTAGGTCTACCTAACGTTGGTAAGTCGACACTTTTCAACGCTCTTACAAATTCAAACAAAGCTCAAGCTGCTAATTTTCCTTTTTGCACTATTGACCCTAACGTAGGGGTGGTTTTGGTTCCTGACGAAAGATTAAATAATTTGGCTAGAATATCAAAATCGAAAAAAATTATTAATACTACAATATCATTTGTTGATATTGCTGGCTTGGTAAAAGGTGCGTCTAAAGGTGAGGGATTGGGTAATAAATTTTTATCTCATATCAGGGAGGTTGACTCAATTATTCATATGATAAGATGTTTTGATTCTGACGATATTCAAAACGTAAACCCAACAGTTGACCCTATACGTGACCTAGAGATAATTGAGACTGAAATGATGTTAGCAGACCTTGATTCTATACAAAAGAGATTAGAGAAAAATAATAAAAAAAATATTGATGATGAAATATTAAAAATATTAGAAATAGCACTTGATTGTATAAATAACGACAAAAATATTGAAATTTTAAAAGATCAATTTGATAAAAAGAAGTTAAACCAAACTGGTTTATTGAGTGTAAAACCAAGAATTTTTGTATGCAATGTTGATGAGCAAAGTATTAAAAATGGAAACAAATATACGGAAAATTTCATCTCAAAATTTGGTGAGGAAAATTCACTTATAATTTCAGCTGATATTGAGAATCAAATTAATGAATTAGAAAATAAAGAAAAAAAAAATTATATGGAAATGATTGGTTTAAAAAAAACTGGATTAGATATGCTAATTCAAAAAGGATACAAAATTCTAGAACTGGATACTTATTTCACATCTGGACCCGAAGAAACTAGAGCTTGGACAATTGAAAAAAATTGTACTGCACCGAAAGCTGCGGGCGAGATTCATACTGATTTTGAAAAAGGATTTATCAGAGCTGAAACAGTTTCCTACATTGATTTTATAGCTAATGATGGTTGGATTAATTCAAAAACAAATGGAAAAATGAGACTTGAGGGAAAAGATTATATTGTTAAAGATGGAGATGTTTTAAACTTCCGTTTCAATACGTGACCATATTTTTTTCATACTGAAATATACCAAAATGGTTAATATAATTAGATAAACTATTGCCTTGAAACCCATTTGATGTCGTGCTTCTAAATGTGGTTCAGCTGCCCACATTAAAAAAGTTGTAACATCTTTTGACATTTGCTCCACAGTTGCGATAGTTCCATCAGAATATTCCACTAATCCATCAGAAAGTGGGCTTGCCATTTTGATTTTATTTCCATACATATATTTATTGTAATAAACACCTTCATCTAAGGTTATTCCAACTGGAGGATCATCATAACCTTGAAGCAAAGAATAAATATAATCAACACCACCCCCTCTAGCTTTGACTAAAACGGACATATCAGGGGGGTACGCACCACCATTAGCTGCTTGCGCAGCCTTTATATTCTCATAAGGCATTACAAATTTATCTGATAGTTTTCCAGGTCTTGTAAACATTTCACCATCAGCATTTGGTCCATCTTTCACCTCAAAAGACGCTGCTATAACCTTTGCTTGAGCTACAGTAAACTCAGGACCCCCTTGTTCTGATAAATTTCTATAACTTAAATATTTCATAGAATGACAAGATGAGCAAACTTCCGTGTAAACCTGATAACCTCTTTGTAAAGCACCACGATCAAATTTTCCAAAAAGACCTTTAAAGCTCCAATTTGTTTTTAAATAATTCACTTTTTCAGCTGCATAAGAATTGCTCAAAGATATCAAGACTATAATGATTGCTGTGAATATTTTACAAAAAATTTTCACTTATTTTATAACACTCTCTTCTTTATTTTTTGCGGTTGCGAAATTTGGTGATCCCCCAAGAACAGGATCTGTTATACTCAAGGGCAAAGGAATGGTTTTTTCTCTAAAACCTAAAAAAGGAAGAATTACTAAAAAATGTAAAAAATAATATGCTGTTGCAACTCTTGCGATTAATAAATATAATCCCTCTGCAGGCATTGCTCCTACATAACCAAGAATTAAAACATCAGCGACTAAGATCCAATAGAATTGTCTGTATAAAGGTCTGAATACAGCAGATCTAATTTTAGAAGTATCCAGCCATGGAAGGGCAGCCAAAATTAAAATTGCAGATAACATTGCAACTACCCCTAATAGTTTGTCTGGAACTGATCTTAAAATTGCATAAAATGGTAGTAAATACCATTCTGGAACAATGTGGGCTGGAGTTACTAATGGATCAGCCTCGATATAATTATCAGCGTGACCTAAAATATTTGGTGTGTAAAAAACAAAAAAAGCAAACACAATCATAAACATTAATAGAGCAAAACCATCTTTTATTACAATATAAGGATGAAATGGAACTGTATCTTTTGATGGTTTTTTAATATCTATACCAACTGGATTATTATTACCTGGAACATGAAGAGCCCAAATATGAAGGACGACTAATCCTAAAATTAAAAAAGGTATTAAGTAATGTAATGTAAAAAATCTTGTAAGTGTTGGATTATCAACTGAATAACCGCCCCATAACCATGTTACTATACCTTCTCCAACTAATGGAATTGCACTAAATAAATTTGTAATTACTGTTGCTCCCCAAAAACTCATTTGGCCCCACGGTAAAACATAGCCCATAAAAGCCGCAGCCATCATCAGAAGATAAATGATTATTCCTATAATCCAAATAATTTCTCTTGGAGATTTATAGGATCCGTAGAAAAGAGATCTAAAAATATGAATATAAACTGCCAAGAAAAACATTGATGCACCATTAGCGTGAATATATCTTATAAGCCAACCATAATTAACATCTCTCATAATATGTTCAACACTTTCGAAAGCCATGTCAGCATGTGCTATGTAATGCATCGCTAATGTTAATCCTGTAACGATTTGTGTTATTAAACAAAAAGTTAATATTCCACCGAAAGTCCACCAATAGTTAAGATTTTTAGGAGTTGGATAATCTGTGAGATGATTTGCCAAAGTAAGTAATGGAAGTCTATCATTAAACCACTTTCCAATTTTTGTCTCGGGAGTATAATTATGGTCACTCATAAAATTTATCCAATTTTAATTGTATTAGCATTAACAAATTCATATTTGGGTACTTCCATGTTAGTAGGCGCTGGTCCCTTTCTAATTCTTCCTGATATGTCATAATGTGAACCGTGACACGGACAAAACCAACCATTATAATCTCCTTTTTGATCTAAAGGAACACAACCAAGATGAGTACACACTCCTAACATTACAAGCCATTCAGGATTTTTTGCACGTTCTTCATCTTTCTCTGGGTCTTTTAATTCATCCATCTTTACAGATTTTGCCTCAGCAATTTCCTCTTGTGTTCTTCTTCGAATAAATACTGGCTTCCCTCTCCATAATACAGTAATTGTTTTTCCAGGATCCATAGAACTTACATCTACTTCTGTACTAGCTAAAGCCTTTACAGAGGCGTCAGGGTTCATTTGATCTATCATAGGCCAAACAACCGCGCCCACTCCTACAGCCCCAACAGCATAAGTAGCAGTAAATAGAAAATCTCTTCTTTTAGTTTTTTTTTCCGCCATCTTTTAGTTCGCTATTCTATATATAGATTTAGCTTGTTAATATATGATTACATATAATAAAAAAATATTATTTTTCTACTGAAAGAATGACACAGAAACTTAGTGATGATGGCCCTAAAATAGCATTATTTGAACCTGATATTCCTCAAAATACTGCCGCGATAATCAGAACATGTGCTTGTTTAGGAGCTAAACTTGAGATTATTGAGCCATGTGGATTTATGCTTAATGATAAGAGGTTTAAAAGAGTTGTGATGGATTATATGGACGAAAAAAATGTCAGATTTTATCAAAATGCAAATGCTTTTTTTGAGACAAAAAAACATGAAAGAATTATATTGATGACGACTAAAACGACCATGCCTTACACAAATTTCAAGTTTAAAGCTAATGATACAATTTTATTTGGAAGAGAAACTGCAGGAGTTCCAAAAAATGTTCACAAATCTGTTAAAAATAGATTAAAAATACCGATGCAAAATAATAAGCGTTCTTTGAATCTCGCATCATCTGTTGCTATTATTCTCGCTGAATGTTTAAAGCAAACTAAATGGATTTAGATATTAAAAAAGATCTAGCAAGTAATTGGTTCAAATTATTACAAGAATCGATTTGCAGAGATATAAATTTATTAGAAAATAATAAAGTAAATTTTAGATCATATTCTTGGAAAAGGAATAAAAAAACCGATGAAGGTGGAGGTGAATTTAGAATTCTAAAAAATGGTAAAATTTTTGATAAAGTTGGAGTAAATTTTTCAAAAGTATATGGAAAATTTCCAGATCAATTTAAAAAAAATATTCTTGGAGCTAATAAAGATTCAAGATTTTGGGCATCAGGGATATCAGTTGTTATGCATATGAAAAATCCTTTGATGCCAGCTATGCATTTTAATACAAGGTATATATGTACTACTAAACATTGGTTTGGTGGTGGTATAGACCTAACTCCGTCTAAAAAAGATGAAATGGAAAAAAATTATTTTCACCAAACATTAAAATCAATGTGCGATAGGCATAATAAAGACTATTATAAAAAATATAAAAAGTGGTGTGATAAATATTTCTTTCTTCCACATCGAAACGAATCTAGAGGAATTGGCGGAATATTTTTTGATTATAAACAAGATAATTTTGAAAAAAATTTTTATTTTGTTAGAGACGTAGGAGTGACATTTCAAATGTTATTTAATAAAATTATAAGAAAAAAAATAAAGAAGAAATGGTCAATTAAAGATAAAGAAATTCAGTATCTTAAGAGAGGAAGATATACAGAATTCAATCTACTATATGACAGAGGTACAAAATTTGGACTACAAACTGGAGGAAATATTGATGGGATATTGATGTCACTTCCTCCTCTTGCTAAATGGAAGTAAAATGGAAAAAGAACCAATAACTTTAAATTGTTATAAAAAATTACAAGAAGAGTTAATTTTTTTGAAAGAAAAAAAAAGACCCAAAATTATAGAAGCAATTTCCGAAGCAAGATCTCATGGGGATTTAAAAGAAAACGCTGAGTATCATGCTGCTAAAGAAGAACAATCATATAATGAAGGAAGAATTGCTGAGATAAACGACATTATTTCTAGAGCAAACGTAATAGATATAACAAAAATCAACAATGATGGAAAAGTAATTTTTGGTTCAACAGTATTTTTAGAAAATTTAGATACTAATGAAAAAATAAATTACAAAATTGTTTGTAAAAATGAAGCAGATATAAAAAATAAACTTATATATTTTCAATCTCCAATTGGAAAAGGATTAATTGGAAAAAATAAAAATGATTTAGTTGAAATTATCACACCAGCAGGAGTTAAAAATTTTGAGATCAAAGATGTTAAATATATTTAGCTACCTATTATTTTACTTATTTCTTTGTCTGAAAGCTTAAAATTATTTTCTACCCATTTGTTCTCGATGGCTTTTAGTTTATTACCTAAAGTTTTACCCTCGGGAATATTAAACTCTGATATCAATTTTTTAGCACTCACAGGCATAATTGGTATCGTCTTAGATTTGTAAGTTTCTAATAAACTAACTAACTTATTATCAATTTTTTTTGAGATAAATAATTTAAAGTTTATAATATCTTTTACGGCTTGCTCCCCCTCATAATAAAATAATTTATTTAGATTTTGTTCTGAAAATGATTTGTCCCTTAATTCTGATTTATAAAAATCATTTATGATTTTCAGCCTTTTTTGATCTTTCTTAGAGAGATTAAATTTATATATAAAAAATTCAAAATTATCTGTCTTATCAATTATTAATAAAGACAGAATAAATATGAAGTCTAACTCATTTAATTTTGATTTAGCAATTGAATTAAGTTTTTTAAAGATACCTATATTTATCAGTTGGGGAAATATCGATTTGATCAAATCAGTTGAATTTTTATCATTTGATAAATTTTCCAAAAGTTTTGAATGTATAAACTTTTTTAATTCATCAAGTAATCTATCTTTTGATAAATTAGAAATTCCAACTAAGTTTTTTTTCAAAATACTTAAAATTTTTTTATCATGGTTATGTTTTGAATAAGATAAGAAAAACCTTAAGTAACGAAGTATTCTTAAATAATCTTCTTGAATTCTCTTCTCAGGATCTCCCACAAATCTAATCAGTCCATTTTCTAAATCTTTTTTTCCATTGAATGGATCAAACAAATTTCCCTCTATATCTGAATAAATTGAATTAATTGTAAAATCTCTTCTCATAGCGTCTTTTTTCCAACTTTTTGAAAATCTTACTTGTGCATGTCTTCCATCAGTTTCAAAATCTTCTCTTAAAGTTGTAATTTCAAATTTAAAACCATCTAATACAATAGTAATTGTTCCATGTTGAATTCCTGTTTCATAAAAATTAAAATTATTTTTCTTTAAAACAGAAATTATCTCTTTAGGCTCTAAATTAGTTGCTAAGTCAATATCATCAACTTTTTCTTTTTTGATTATCTTTCTAATACAACCACCCACATATCTTACCTCACTCAAATCTGAATAATCATTTATGACTTTGAAAATTTTCGATACTGGAGTCTTTACTGATAAATCTTTTATACCTTGTGAAACATCATTAAGATTATTTGTTCTAAAAAAAAATTTATCAAAAAATTTAATCATATATGGCTGGGGCGCTAGGATTCGAACCTAGGATGCAGGTACCAAAAACCCGTGCCTTACCACTTGGCTACGCCCCAACATAACATTCATATAACACAAAAAAATAAAATTTATATAGTTTTTGCAGTTATACACCAGTATTTTTTAAAATTTTCGTTAACTTTTTTTTCAGCCTGTTTACAGAATTTACTCGAAGAAAAATATGCTATCATAGCAGAACCTGACCCTGTCATTCTGACTAGTTTAATATTAGGCAATTTTTCTAAAAAAGCTTTTAATATTTTGAATTTTGGATATTTTCTTAAAACTATTAATTCCAAATCATTATTCAACTTTTCTAAGGCAGGATAAGTAAAAAAATACTTATCTATTTTATGAAATTGAGATTTATTAAATTTTTTTACTTTTGAATAAATTTTCTCAGTCGAGCATCCGAAATCAGGTTTAACTACAAGAACTTTTTTACTTTCAATTTTGGAAATATGTTTAATATCACCATTTGATTTTAATATTGAATTTTTTGGTCTTATCCCCAAGATGACATCTGAGCCGATAAAATTAGATATTTTAACTAATCTCTTTTTATTAATTTTAATTTTTTGTTTTTTAATTAAAAACTTTAATATACTTGCGGCATTCATAGAACCACCGCCTAGCCCAGCCTTATTAGGGATATTCTTAATTATTTTAATTTCATATTTTTTATTTTTAAGTAAATCTTTTTTATCAAGTATTTCTAATAATTTTGATACTGTATTTTTCTCTCCAATTTCATCCGAAAACTTTCCTGTAAATTTTATCTGATGTTTTTTTTTATTTATTTCTCTAATAAATATATCATCATTTAAATTTAAAAAAGATATTAGACTTTCAATTTTATGTAACGACGAGGTCTTTCCAACAATATTCAAAGCTAAGTTTATTTTAGCAAACGATTTTATTTTCCAATACCTGCTCAAGATTTTTTTATTCCTTTAATCAATTTAATATCAATTTTTTCCAAAAGATCATCTTCGACATTTTCCATCTTCAAAACCATTGACCAAAAGTATCTTGCTTGTATTTTTCTATCTAATTTCCATAAAATATCCCCATAATGATCATTTACAACTGGATCATCTGGCATCAATTCGACTGCTCGTCTCATAAAACTCTCTGCTTTAACAAAATCATTTATTAGATAATAAGCCCAGCCTATAGAATCAATAATATATGGATCATCACTTTCACGTGCGTAAGCTTTTTCTAGCATTTGAATAGCTTCATCAATTTTATAATCTCTCTCAAGCCAAGAATATGCGAGATAATTTAGAATATATGCATCGTCAGGATCAATTTTTAATGAGTCTAGTAAATCCTTATCTGAATTTTTAAAATCTTTTAATCTTTCATAACAGCCACCTCTTCGATAAAGCAGATCTGATCTTAAATCTGAGTTCACATCTAAAGCATTTAAAATTACAGAGTAAAACTTTATTGCTTCCAGGTATTTTTTTGACTTTTTATGAAAATTAGCAACGTCAAAAATTATTTTATTATTAGGATTTTTAATTTTTTTAAAATTTGTTTTTATAAATATTAATCCTGCATTTTGGTTTTTTGTTTTTGAAATTATATGGGCTTCCTTTTTAATTCTATACCAATAATAAAAATCTAGGTCGTTTTGAAAATTGCTTAATATGTCTTTAGCTTTTTGATAATCTTCATTCAAAATAAGATTTTCAGCAACTAGAGACTGATTAAATATAAACTTTGGATTCATAAAAATTGAGAGATTGAGGTAAAAGTTTGATTTTTCGAATTCATTTTGAGCTGAATAAATATTGGAAATCAAAAATAAAAATTCACCAATTATATCATTATAGTTTTTACATGAAAAAATTTTATTAAATTTTTTAAATTCATTTTTATCAATCCAACTTTTGCCTTGTGATATTAATAACGTTGCAGTGATGTAATTTATTTCTTCAGCAATATCTTTAGCTCTGTCTATTTGATTCTCATCAATTAAATATGTTAAGTAAAAATAAATATATCGAGAATAGTCAGTCTGACTATTATTTATCAAATTTGAAAAGAATGAACTTGTTTTCTCATCATTTAAATAACATCTCTGAAAAGTTTCATTAATTAAAGTAAAATTACCGAAATTTTGTTCTGACTTTAAAATCTTTTTATCCTTAAATACCCGAACATATTGTTTTAAAGTGTCAAAAATAATAAACCTAAGCCTATCTTCTACTAAAAATTGTGGTATGTTTATTAATAATTCATTAGCAAGATCTAAATTATTTTTTTTTAAACTATCTAAAATAATTAGTAAATGTGCCTCAAAAAAATTTGAGTTATTTTTTCCAGTGTTAAGCTTTAAAATATTGATAGCTTGATTTGTTCTCTCCTCTAACACTAGTGATGCCACAAGTCGTTCTAGGTACGGATCATGTCTGTCAATCAAAATTTTTGATGAATTAAAGTAATTAAGAGCCCTGGTATTGTTTTTATTTTCAAATGCAACAATCCCGGAAAAATATTTTGATATACCATGAGATGTAAAATCATTTAAAAAATTATCTTTAGATAACAATGGGTTTTGATAAAAAAAAAGAAAGATTAAAATTATTTTAATTTTTTTGGTAAACATAATATTATGATAAAATATTTACACTTAAATTATGACATATAAAGGAAAATTAATAGATTTAATAGAACCTGATTTTATTTTTAGTAAAGAACCAATAAATAGATTTAAAGCAAATGAAAAAAAAAACGACGAAGATAATTTAAATAAAAACCTTAAACTCAAACAGTTAAGTAATCAAATAAATTCAATCCAAAATTGTAATCTTAAAAAAAATTCTAAATGTATAATTTTAGGTGATGGGAACATACTTAGCCCGATTATGATAGTGGGAGAAGCACCTGGTCTAAAAGAAGAGGAAAATGAAAAAACATTTCAAGGAGAATCTGGTTTACTTCTAGAAAGAATGTTGCTGGCAATTAATATAAAAAAAGAAGATATCTACTCAACTTATGCAATTAATTTTAGACCACCAGAAGATAGAAAACCTACGGCTCAGGAAATAAAAAGATATTCAGTTTTTTTAAAAGAGCATGTCTCCATTATTGATCCAAAAATATTAATTTTATTTGGAAGTACTGCATTAGATTCTTTAACAATGTCTGGCTTAAAAATTTCTGAAGAGAGGGGTAAATTAAAAGAGATTATTTTAAAAAATAAAACATATCCTTTTATAGCTACTTTTAGCCCTTCATATGTAATAAGATTTCCAGAAAATAAGAAATATTCATGGGAAGACCTAAAAAAAATAAGAAAAAAAGTTCAAGAGTTAAAAATTCAAATTTAAAAAAGATTATTGCTGGAGTAGATGAGGTTGGAAGAGGAAGTTTAATTGGTCCAGTTTATGCGGCAGCTGTAATTTTAAATAAATCATGTAACCGAAAAATTCTGAAAGACTCAAAAATTCTTTCAAAAAATCGAAGAGAAATTTTATCTAAGCATATTAAAAAAAATTCGATTTGGGCGATTGGAAAATCCTCTGCTAAAGAAATAGATAAAGGTAATATTTTACAAGCTAGCTTGCTTGCAATGAAAAGAGCAATAAATAAATTAAATAAAAAACCTACAAGAATTTTAATTGATGGGGACAAGCTGCCAAAGCTAAAAGATTTTAAAATGAAGGCAATTATAAAAGGTGATCAAAAAATACCTGAAATTTCAGCAGCATCCATTATCGCCAAAGTTTCTAGGGATAAGTATGTAATCTCATTAGCGAGAAAATATTTTAAATATTCTTGGGATCGAAATTTTGGGTATGCCACCAAAGAACATTTAAGAGCAATAAAAAAATATGGAATTAATAAACATTTTAGAAAAAGCTTTGCTCCAATTAAAAAATAAGTTTCACGTGGAAACACAACATATAGATCTATTTTTTTCTTTAACACAAATTCAATATAAATAATTCAATCACAGGTTGACCCAAGAATCTTTTTAGAGTCTAATTTATTTTTATAAATGAACTTTATTTTTAAAAATAAATTGATTAATGGTGACAGCTTAGAAGAATTAAAAAAAATTCCTGATGAATCATTTGATTTAATTTTTGCAGATCCTCCATATAACTTACAATTAAAAAGCGAATTAACTAGACCTGATAGGTCTAAGGTATGTGCGGTAAACGACAAATGGGATCAATTTGAAAGTTTTAAAAAATATGATGATTTTACATATGCCTGGTTAAATGAATGCAAAAGAATTTTAAAAAAGAATGGAGCAATTTGGGTAATAGGTAGTTACCACAATATTTTTAGGGTTGGTACAGCCATTCAAAATTTAGGCTTTTGGATTTTGAATGATGTTATTTGGAATAAAAAAAATCCAATGCCAAACTTTAGAGGAACTAGATTTACCAATGCTCATGAAACTTTAATTTGGGCGTCCAAATCAGAAAAATCTAAATACACTTTTAATTATCAATCTTTAAAATGCTTAAATGATGATCTTCAAATGAGATCTAATTGGGATCTACCAATTTGTAATGGATCAGAGAGACTAAAGAAGAATGGTAAAAAAATACATTCAACCCAGAAACCAGAAGCCTTACTTCACAGAATTTTATTAGCAACCTCAAATAAAAATGACTTAATTTTAGATCCTTTTTTAGGATCAGGTACAACTGCATCTGTTGCTAAAAAATTAGGAAGAAATTATTACGGAATTGAAAAAGAAAAAAACTATTTTAAAGCTGCTGAACAAAGATTAAGGAAAACAAAACCTATAGAGGATAATTATTTAGATACTATAAAGAATGGTAGATCTAAACCAAGAATACCTTTTGGATCATTAGTTGAATTAGGAATAATTAAACCAGGAACTACTATTTTTGATAACAAAAAGAAAATTAGTGCAAAAATAATGGCTGATGGCAGTATTAAGCACGAACAAACTGAAGGCTCAATTCATAAAGTGGCTGCGACTATACTAGGTGCAGAAAGTTGCAATGGGTGGACCTTTTGGCACTACAATCTTAATGGCTCAGTAGTCCCAATTGATTATTTAAGACAAAGACTAGTAAATAATAACTAATTTCTATAAATTTTTCCTAAGTAAAACTCCAAAAACTTTTTATTTTTTACTAATCTTTTTAAAAAGATGTTTCTAGCAAATATGGTTAAAGGATTAGATAAATGAAAAGTAAACTGATTAAATTTTGATCTGATATTCACCATTTTTGTTTTGTTAACTCTGTTCTTAAAAAAATTACTTTGTGTATCATTTTCGAAACTTTTAAATAATTCATAAGCACCTTCTATAGACTGTGACGCGCCCTGAGCAAATGATGGTGGAAAAGCAAAAAAAGCATCACCAATAAAATGAATATTATCATTATGTAATTTATAGAAATTTTCACTTACAAATACTGGAAATATTTTTAATTCTTTTAAATCATCTAAAAAAATTTTATTTCTTGAGGGAAATTTTTCTAATACTTTTTTGATAAATGAATTATCACTAAACAATAAGTAATTTTTTTGTTCTTCCGTTGAGAGCTTATATTTTATTATAGCTATAAAATTTAAGTCTCCATTTGGACTTACTGGATAAACTACGTGATGAAAGTCTGAACCTAAAAATAGAGAGATATTTTTACTGTCAATATTTTCAGTGGATTTATTCAAGGTACCTCTAATTGCTAATGTATTATTATATTGAGGTTTTGCATTATCTTTAGATATAAGACTTTTACTTTTTGAAAAAACTCCATCAGAAATAATTAAATAATCAAATTCTTTTACTTGACCATTTTCAAAAGAAAGTTTAACTTTTTTGTCTTGTTGGTCGATTTTTGAAATATTATAACCAGTCCATATCAAACCTTCTAAATCCGTTTTTAAAAAATTTATTAAAGATGATCTTTTTAAAGTGGTATACTTACAATCTTCTGAATTAAATTCGGTGATATCTAATTCACATATTTTATTTAAATTATCATTCGAATAAAAATTAATTTTTTCTGGGGTAAATTTTTCATTATTTTCAAATTTTCGAAATCCAATTTCATTTAAAATTCTAATACTATTTACTGATAGTTGAACACCATACCCATGCTCTAATTCAACAGAAATATTTTTTTCATAGATTGTAATGTGATAATTGGGATTCTTTTTGAATAAATTTGCGATAAATAATCCTGAAATACCTGCACCAATGATGGCTATTTTTTTCATCAATCTCTTTCTAAATATTTAACAATTTTTTTTGTAAATGATGGCAGCATATAATTGTCTAATTTTTTTTCATTTATCCAATATGATGACTGAAATTTACCACCATGTTTTAAATATTGAATTTTAATACTCATATTCATATTTGACATCTTCAAATTTAAATTTTCATTAAAATTTTTTGGTTTTGACAGCTCTTCCATAGGAAATATTGTTAAATTTTTCAAAAATTTAAACTTTGTATTTTTGATTAATAAATATCTCTGATTTTTTTTATAAACTTTTAATAGAAAGTACTTGTCTACATTTTTCTTTTTGTTTTTTGTTAATTCAAAATCTTTTTTTTGTAATGACTTGCACTTTTTTGAAATAGGACATTGATTACACATAGGATTGATTGGTTTGCAAATTAATGCTCCTAATTCCATTAAAGCTTGAGCATAATCTCTAGATCTAGAAGTTATTCCAAATATAGATTTTTTTTTAATAAGATTATTTTTTTTTATTTCTTTTTCATTTTTTAAATATAAATATCGTTTTAAAACTCTTTCTATATTTCCATCCAATGGAATATATGGCTCATTAAAAGCAATAGCTAAGATTGCACTCGCAGTGTAATTTCCTATCCCAGGGAGTGATATTAGATCCTCAAAATTATTAGGTAATTTACCTTTAAATTTTTTGTTAATAACTTGCGCAGTTTTTTTTAAATTTCGTGCTCGTGAGTAATAACCAAGGCCTTCCCAAAGTTTTATAAGTTTTTTATTTTGAATTTTTGCAAGAATTTTTAGACTAGGAATATTTTTTATAAATCTATTAAAATAAGGTATTACTGTTACAACCTGTGTTTGTTGCAGCATAAATTCACTTACAAGAGTGTAATACTGTCTTTTTTGCTCAGAAACATTTTTTCGCCACGGTAATGGTCTTTTATTTAAATCGTACCAATTAAGAATTTTTTTTGTTACTAATTGTTCTTTCATATGCAATTTAAAAAATATACTAATCAGAGAAATGGAACCATTCAAGGCTTAAGATCTTTTAAAGACACTTTGCCAAAAAATATTCAAAAGCTAATCAATAAAAAAGGCTATATATTTTCTGAAACTTTAAACAATTGGAAATATATAGTTGGGGATAACTATTTTAAAATTTGTTATCCAAAGTCTTTTAAAAATTCAAACAAATTTAATGTTAGCACATTGTTGATAATGGTTCGAAGAGGACACGAAATTGATTTAGAGTACTCTAAAAAAGAAATAATTGATAAAATGAATAGCTTCTTTGGCCACACAGTTGTGGAAAAACTTAGATTGATTAGTTTTGACGATGAAAAAGAGATAAATTATGAGAAAGATTATAAAATAAATACTGTGACAAATAATAAATACAAAAGAAAAATAAGTGATGTAAAAAATGAAAAAATTAAAAAATCCTTAAATGAATTAAGAAAATTATTTAAAAAAAAATGAAAAAAAAAATTTTATTTTTAATTTTATTTCTATGCTTGGGAAATGTCGTTAATGCGGATACTCAGCGAATTTTTTCAGGAAATCCAAATGCTAAAATAATAATTATTGTATATGAGTCATTAACATGTAGTCATTGTGCGGACTTTCATAAAAATGTTTATCCCCAACTAAAAAAAGAATATCTTGATACTGGACTAGCCAAAATTGAATTTCGTCATTTTCCTCTAGATGTTGCGGCTTTTAATGCTTCGAAAATAGTTCAATGCAAACTTGATAAGGGTTTAGAAATTTTAGAAAGTTTATATTCAAATCAACAAAAATGGGTGAAAGGAAGTAATGTAGATCAATTAAATAATAGTCTTAAAAAATTCATTGAAGAGGCTGGTTTTAATATAAATTTTGAAAGTTGTATAAAAAATAAAGAAATTGAGGATTTCGTTTTAAATGATCGAATCGAAGGTGCAAAAAATTTCAAAATCAATTCTACTCCCACGATAATTATTAATAACAAAAAGTTTGAAAAATCTCTTAATTACAAAAATTTAAAAAAAACTCTTGAAAAACTGATATAAGATAGATCATGGAGTTTAAAAAAATCCAACTTAATGGATTTAAATCTTTTGCTGATAAAACCAATTTTTTAATTGAGGATGGTTTAACCGGGATTGTGGGTCCAAACGGTTGTGGGAAATCTAATATTGTAGAGTCTCTTAGATGGGTTATGGGAGAAACATCTGCTAAAAGTATGAGAGGCTCTGGGATGGAGGATGTTATATTCTCTGGTACTTCAAACAAGGCATCAAAAAATATTGCTGAAGTTTCAATTTCAATCACAAATGAGAATAATGAAGGACCAATCCAATTTAGAGAACTTGATGAAGTTAATGTAAGAAGAAAAATTGAGAAAGATAAAGGATCAAAATTTTATATAAATGATAAAGAAGTGCGGGCAAGAGATGCTCAGATGTTTTTTGCAGATTTATCAACTGGAGCTCATTCTCCTTCTATTATTAGTCAAGGAAGGATAGGCGCATTGGTAACAGCAAAACCAACAGATCGAAGAGCAATATTAGAAGAGGCAGCTGGAATTTCAGGTTTGCACGTAAGGAGACATGAAGCTGAATTAAGATTGGGTGCTGCTGAAAATAATTTAAAAAGAGCTGATGAATTAAGAAGACAACAAGAAAGACAACTTGCAAATTTACAGAAACAAGCACAAGAAGCAACGAAGTATAAAATAATAACCGAGGAAATTAAAAAAATTGAAGCAGGATTATATTATTTAAAATTACTTGAAATTGATAAAGAAATAAGAATTGAAAATGAAATAAATACTGAGGCTGAAAGTGAGGTTAGTGGTTACAACAATAAAATAAACGAATTTGAAAAACAAATTAAAATAGAAATTGATAAAATTAATCCACTAAGAGAAAAAAATATTGAAACCTTATCAAGAATACAAAGATTAAATTTGGAATTACAAAACTTAGATGAAGAAAATACAAGAATTCAAGATGAAATAGAATCTATAAAAAAATCAATTCAAACAATAGACGACGATATTAATAGAGAAAAAGGGATTATAATTGATGCCAATTCTAATGAAAAAAGACTAAAAGAAGAAAAAAATGACCTAATTGAAATTGACTCTAAATATTTTGAAACTGAAAAACTTTCAAATGATGAGCTTGATGATGCTAAAAAAAAATTAAATGATGAACAGAAAATTGTGGATGATGTTATTAATAATATAGCAGAATCTACAATGACTGTTAGCTTGGGTCCAATAAATAATGTCAAAAATATTATCAATAGAGCAAAAGAATTTTTGGAGAAAAATGAAATTAATCAAGCTGTAACACTTCTCGATAGATGTAATATTGAGTTAGATAATTTTTTAAAAGAAATTAAAGAGGACAAGCTTCGTCAAAAGTTATTAAGCATTAACGAAAAATCAAAAAATATTAAAGATCTCCAAGAAAAATACACTGACTCTTATAGTAAAAATCAATCAATAAAAAAAGAGTCTTTGAAAAGAAATGAAAGGATCAAAACTATAGAGACTGAAGTCGAAAGTTGGAAAAATCTTTTAAGTAACTCAGAGAAAATGGTGAATGAACTTACTGAAAGAAAATCTAAACTAAATTTGCAATTAGAAAAATTTGAGAACCAGCCAAACATACAGGCTGAAAAAAAAGGTCAGATATCTGAAAATTTAAGACTTTCTGAAAAAGAAAAAACTGAAAATGAAATTGTTATTAATGAAACTGATCAAAAAATAGAAAATATAAGAAATGAATTGAACCAAATTCAAGAACAGTCAATTCAAATTAGGGAAAGAAAAGCAAGTTCAAGTGCAACTATTGAAGGTTTAAATAAAAGAAAATCTGATTTACTTGATAGAATCAATTCTGAGCTAAAATTATCAGAAAACAATGTCCTCGAAAATTCAAACTTAAATGGTGTTGAGAAATTACCTATTGCTGTAGATCAAGAGGATTTACTAGATAAAAAAAAACAAGAAAGAGAAAAATTAGGATCAGTTAATTTAAAAGCTGACGAGGAAACGAATAAATATGAGGTAGAAATAAAAAAGATGGAGGAAGATAGGGCAGATCTTGTGAGTGCAATTTTAAAATTGAAAGATAGTATAAGTGAATTAAATCAAAAAGGCAGGGAAAGACTTATCGAAGCTTTTGAAAAAGTTAACAGAAAATTTAATGAAGTTTATACAAAGCTATTCAATGGAGGTAATGCAAGACTTGAATTGGTAGACTCAGATGATCCACTTGAGGCTGGATTGGAAATGTTGGTAAGTCCTCCAGGAAAAAGACTTCAATCTATCACTTTATTATCAGGAGGCGAACAAGCGTTAACTGCATTGTCACTAATATTTGCAGTATTTTTAACAAATCCATCGCCTATTTGTGTACTAGATGAAGTGGATGCCCCTTTAGATGATGCTAATGTTACGAGATTTTGTAATTTGCTTGAAGAATTAACTAAGATTACAAATACAAAATTTATTATCGTAACCCACCATGCACTGACAATGTCTAAAATGGACAGGCTCTATGGAGTTACGATGGCTGAAAAAGGCATAAGCCAATTAGTGGCAGTGGATTTACAAAAAGCTGAAAGTTTAGTCGCCTGAACAAAATATGTCTCAAGATAAGTTTAAAACTCGCTTAGAAATTGCAAAAAAACGAGTTTCTAAGAGAAATTCATACAATAAAAAACATAACTCTTCCCCAATCGGGGCAGCTTTTAAGCTTAGTACTGAGTTAGTTTCAGCGGTTGCTGTAGGGACAATTATTGGGTTTATTTTAGACAAGACCTTTGGTACTAAACCATGGTTAATTTTAATATTTTTTTTTATAGGTGTAATTTCTGGAATTTCCATTGTAATTAAATCTGCAAAAAAAATGCAAAAATAGATAGAAATTTATGGCAGCAAATCCGATGACACAATTTGAAGTTTATAGAATTGGTCCTGAAATAAAAGTTGGTGCATTTGACATTTCTTTTACTAATGCGAGTTTATTTATGGTTATCAGTTCATTAGCAATATTAATTATTTTTAATTTAGGTTCAAAAAAAAATTCAATTCTACCAAATAAAATTCAGCTTTTAGCAGAATTAAGTTATTCTTTTGTCTCAAAAATGATTAGTGATACTGCTGGATCCAAAGCAAAGCCATATTTTTCATTTATATTCTCTTTGTTTATGTTTGTGCTATTTTGCAACATGTTTGGTATGATACCCTACACTTTTACTGTGACAAGTCATATCATTGTTACTTTTGTTCTTGCGGCTTTTATTTTTATAGGTGTCACAATTATAGGTTTTGCAAAACATGGTCTTGGGTATCTAAAATTATTTGTTCCAAGTGGAGTGCCCATAGTGCTTCTTCCACTTATAGTAATAATTGAAATTATTTCATATCTAAGTCGTCCTATTAGTTTGTCTGTTAGACTATTTGCTAATATGATGGCAGGACATACTATGATGAAAGTTTTCGGAGGCTTTGTAATAAGTCTCGGAATAATTGGTGGATGGCTTCCACTAAGTTTCTCGGTTGCTTTAACTGGTTTGGAGATCTTAGTTGCTTTTCTTCAAGCATACGTTTTTGCAATCTTAACATGCATTTATTTAAACGATGCATTAAATTTACACCATTAATTAACATAGGAGGATATAATGGAGTTAGAAGCAGCAAAAATGATTGGAGCAGGTTTGGCTGCCATTGCCCTAGCTGGTGCCGGGGTTGGTATAGGAATAATTTTTGGAAACTATTTGTCAGGAGCAATGAGAAATCCATCTGCTGCTCAAAAACAATTTCCTAATTTGCTTTTAGGTTTTGCCCTTGCAGAAGCAACGGGATTGTTTGGATTGGTAGTTGCGTTAATCATTCTTTTTGCATTTTAATTTGATGATTAAAAAAATATTTTTTCAGTCAATATTTTTTAATTTCTTTATTTATAAAGATGTTTTTGGAGCTGAAAGTGGAGGTATGCCTCAATTAAATCCTGAATTTTGGATTTCACAAATTTTCTGGCTTACACTTACTTTTGGTATTTTATATTTTGTTTTATCTAAACTTATACTCCCAAAAATAAGTGGAAACTTGGAATTGAGAAGATCACAAATACAAGAAAATATTGAGGCGGCAGAAAAGCAAAGAAAAGATAGCGAGACTAAATTACAAGAATTTGATGAGATTATAAAAAAAAGTAAAATTGAAGCAAAAAATATTTTTAAGGTCGCAAAAGACGAGGCTTTAAAAGATATTAATCTCAAAAAAGAAACTTTAGATAAGCAAATTGATCAGGAAATACAAAAAGCAGAAGCAGAAATTAACGCTTTAAAAGAAAATGCCCCAGAAAAAATAAACAAGATTGCTATAGAGACGTCTTCAGAGCTTGTAAAAACTCTTATTGGAGCTGATGTTAACAGTAGCAGCATCTCAGCTATTGTTGATGATCTATCAAAAAGAAATGGAGGCAAATACTATGACAATTGATGCAACTTTTTGGGTGGCGGTCTCTTTCATAATCTTTTTTGGAGGACTTGTTTATTTAAAGATTCCTCAAAAAATCAATGAAATTCTTAACGGGCTAATTTTAGAAATAAAAAATGAAATAGATGAGAGTGAAAAATTAAGAACCGAGGCTAAAACACTATTAGATAATGCACAAAATAAATTAGATACAGCGCAATCAGTAAGAGGTGAAATATTAAATCAAGCAAAACAAGATAGTGATAAAATGATAATAGAACTTAATGACAAATTTCATAAAATTTCAGAAATAAAAAAAAATTTAGCAGAAAACAAAATTAGTCAAATGAAAGAGTCTGCTATTAAAGAAATTAAAGATGCATCTGTTAAAATTGCTCTAGATTCGGTCAAGAAAGTTATAACCACATCTGTTGATAAATCAAAATTAGATACATTGTTCCAAAAAAATTTAGATGAAACTAAAGTGGAATTAAAAAAAATTAATACATAATAGTCTTACATTTTTTATAAAAAACTATAAATTATCAAAATGAATTCTGTTGTAATAGGTTCGGGTTTTGGAGGCATAGCTGCTGCCCTACGTCTTAGAGTGAAAGATCACAAAGTCACATTAATTGAAAAACATCAAGATCTAGGTGGCAGAGCAAGGGTGTTTAAACGCAATGGATTTACTTATGATGGGGGGCCAACGGTGATTACGGCACCTTATTTAATTAATGAATTATTTGAATTGTTTAAAAAAGATCCTAAAGATTATATCAAATTATCTCCATTAAAAGTTTGGTATCAATTTATTTTTGAGGATAAATCAAAATTTAATTACTCCGGAGATGAGCTAGAGATGAAGAGACAAATAAAAGAGATTAATGAAAAAGATGTTGAGGGTTATGAAAAATTAGTCAATTTTACAAAAAAAATTTTTGATAAAGGTTTTACGGAGCTTGCCGATGTGCCTTTCGACAAACCTTTTGTGATGATTCAACAATTACCAGCTTTGTTAAAGTTAAAAAGTTATAAATCTGTATATTCTTTAGTCTCGTCGTACATAGAAGATGAGAAATTGAGAAGAATGCTTAGTATGCATCCTTTATTAGTTGGAGGAAATCCTTTTACTACCACCTCAATTTATGGATTAATTTTATACTTGGAAAAAAAGTGGGGTATTCATTACTCAATGGGTGGAACAGGAAATATAATCAAGGGTCTTGAAAAATTAATGAATGAAGTTGGGATAAAAATAATCAAAGGTCGCGAGGTTATCAAAATTATTTCAAACGAAAAAAAAATTACTGGTATCGAATTAGATGATCAAACAATTATAAAATCTAATAATGTAATTTGTAACGCAGATCCACCTGCTGTTTACGAGAAAATGTTAAATGGGAATACTGATAATTCACTTATTTTTAAATGGAAAAAAAGCAGAATGGAGTATTCAATGGGATTATTTGTTTATTACTTTGGTACCAAAAAAAAATACGAAAACGTCGAACATCATACCATTAAATTTGGAAACAAATACAAAGAGCATTTAGATGACATTTTCAATAATAAAAAATTAAACGATGATATTAGTTATTATCTTCACAGACCATCTGCAACTGATGAAGCTATGGCTCCCAAAGATAATGATTGTTTTTATGTTTTGGTCCCAGTACCAAATAATCAATCAAAAATTGATTGGTCTATTGAGGGAGAAAAAATGAAAAATTTAGTTATTGATAAAATGCAAAACGATTTAATGCCAAATCTTAGAGATAATATTGTAGAAGATTTTTATTTAACCCCTGATTATTTTGAAAAAGATTTAAATACAAAATATGGTTCGGGCTTTTCAATTCAACCAAAATTTTCACAATCTGCATATTTTAGATTTCATAATAAATCTGAAATATATAAAGGACTTTATTTCGTTGGTGCAGGAACGCATCCTGGAGCGGGTGTGCCTGGAGTGCTTTCATCAGCCAAAGTATTAGATAAAATTTTATAATGTCTGATAAAAACTACTTATCAGTTTACGCAAAATCTTTTAACTGGGCAGGTTTTTTTTTACCTAAAAAAACATATAACAAATGTTCTGCACTATATGATTTTTGTAGAGTTACCGACAATATTGCAGATGATGATGAAAAATTAGAATTTAAAGAAATTAAATTCAATCAATTTAAAAGAGATTTTACGCAAAAAAATTTTGATAATCCAATTGTTAAGAATATGTGGGATCTTATTGATGAGTTTGAAATTTCAGTAAAAATTATTGAGGATCTATTAGACGGTATAAGGTCGGATATTAAAGAAAAGGTTATATTAAATTCAAAAAAAGACCTTTTGATTTATTCTTATAGAGTGGCTGGAACTGTTGGCTTGATGATGGCAAAGATTTTAAAAGTTAATAAAAAAAACTCACTTAAGTCAGCTATTGATCTCGGTGTCGCTATGCAACTTACAAATATATCGAGAGATGTGATTGAAGACTCAAAAATAAATAGATTTTATATAAATAGCAATTTTGAAGAAATTTCATCAACTATAAATCTTGCGGATACTTTTTATAATAATTCTTTCTACTCTATAAAAGATATTCCAATGAGTTTTAGATTTTCAATTTTAGTCGCTAGGAGG
>CABXTP010000003.1 GCA_902515175.1 uncultured Pelagibacteraceae bacterium | reverse complement strand
AACTAATTCCAGTGCCTGGAATATCCACACCTTTAAATCTTGAAATTAATTTCGCATAGGCTCCTCCAGAACAAATACTACCTATATCGACCTCTTTACCTTTATTATTTGTAACTCTAAAATTTAGATTTGTTTCAACAATAAAATCTGAATAATAAGCCAATCCCCTTACAATTGTAAAATTTGTTTTAACCTGATTTAAATTTGAACTGTAACCCAATACTTCAAATACTTGTTCTAATTCATTTATACCTTCTTGAGACAATGGATTTTTTAATGTTTTTTTTAATTCTTTTAAATCTCTTATTTTTAGAAAATTAATTATTTCAGAAGCTTGTTGATCATTTAAATCTGCACCCTTAGTGATTGCACCACTTATATCTTTTCTCTCCTTTTTAAGAAGATCTTCAACACCTTTTAAACCAAAACCTGGTTTATCTAATTTATCAATTGCCCTAATTACTTTTGCCTGCTTTTCTTCTGATATATTTAAATCATTAATTAATCCTTGAACTATTTTTCTATTGCTAACATTAATTGTAAATTGATCTTTTTTTAGCCCGCAGTCTAATAAAGTACTTGATATTAAATTGCAAAGCTCAGCATTTGCTTGGGCAGGATTAACATTTCCAACAATATCAAAGTCTGCTTGCATAAATTCTCTGTATCTTCCATTACCAGCCTTTTCGTTTCTAAAAACATTTTGAATAGCATACCTTTTAAAGATTGATGGAAGCTCTTGATTATTTTGAGCAACAAATCTAGCTAGCGGGCTTGAAAGATCATACCTAAGAGTAATGCTTTTTTCTCCATCCTGAAATGAGAATACATCAGACATAGGATTAGCATCATCTTCTGCCAAAAAAGATCCTATATTTTCACTTATTTCAAACGATGGGGTCTCCAGAGCCTCTGCTCCAAATTTAACAAAATTATTCTCAATAGCTTTTAAAAGCTTTTTTTTGAGAAGAAGTTTTTTATCCCAACGATCTTCAAATCCTGAAGGTAATCCAGGAATTAATTTTTTTTCTTTATTCATTTTTTGGTACCCGGGCTGAGAGTCGAACTCAAACTTAAAGTTCCACAAACTTCCGTGCTAACCATTACACCACCCGGGCTTATCCTCTTCGTTTTTATCTTATTTTATGTGGATTTAAAATTATAATATAAATAAATAGCCTAGCCTACTGGCTATGAAAACAGTTTCTGTGTGTGCTTCTTAAAGTATTCTTGTATGTAATATTTATATTCATACTCAGCCTTTTAGACAAAAATTATTAATAATCAAGAGGTAAAACAAAAAAGGACGTTTATCTACTACTTAGATAAAACGCCCTTTACAAGATTTATGAATTAGTCTATTTTTTTTAAATTAACTGCAGAAGGGCCCTTTGGACCATCTTCTAAAGTAAACTCTAATTTGTCGTTTTCTTCAAGAGTTTTGATACCGGCAGCTTTAACTGCTGTAATATGTACAAACGCATCTTTTTCTTTATCTTCTCGCTCAATAAAACCGAAGCCTTTACGAAAATTAAACCATTTAACTTGTCCTTTAAGTGTACTCATCTTATTTCTTCGTCCTTTTGTTATTTATTATTTCTTAAAGGTAATTTCTTTTAAGATTATTTCAAGATGAAACTTTGTGGTGGTGGCTGAGGAAGGATTCGCACCTCCGACACAAGCCTTTTCAGGGCTCTGCTCTACTCCTGAGCTACTCAGCCTTATTTATCCTCTAAAGATTATTCTACCTTTAGTAAGATCGTAAGGTGTCATCTCTACAGTGACATTGTCACCTTGAAGAACTCTAATTCTATTTTTTCTCAACTTACCAGCAGTATGTGCGGTAACTGTATGTCCATTTTCCAATTTTACTCTAAACATTGCGTTCGGGAGCAAGTCAATCACTACGCCTTTAAACTCCAATAAGTCTTGTTTTGACAAATTTATTTTCTCCTTATTCGTTTTATGATTGATTGTGCATGACCTTGCAAACCCTCATAATTTGCCAAAGTTATAGCTGATGGTCCAAGTTTATCAATCCCCTTTTTTGATAATGTTATATAGGAAATTTTTTTCATAAATTCAGAAACATTTAATCCACTTGAAAATTTACTTGTCATATTAGTTGGTAATACATGGTTGCTACCTGGAGCTCCATAGTCTGTCATTGCCATGACCGCATATTTTCCTAAACAAATCGAACCAGCATTTTTAATTTTAGCTACAAATGACTTGTAATTTTTAACATTTAACTCAAGGTGTTCAGGTCCAATTTTGTTTGTGATTTCTAAAATTTTTTTATCTGAATTTGTATAAATTAATACTCCATTCTCCATTAAACTTTTTTTTGCAATTAGTGATCTTGGAAGTTTTTTAAGTTGTTCAAATAACTCTTTTTTAGTTTTTTCTAAAACATTTTTGTCTTTAGAAATTAAAATACATTGAGCTAGTTGATCATGCTCTGCCTGTCCTAACAGGTCGCTTGCTAACCATTCAGGATTAGAACTTTTATCAGCAACAATTAAAATTTCGGAAGGACCAGCAGTCATTGCCTCAATACCAATATCACCAGAAACTTCTTTTTTTGCTGCAGACACAAATTGATTCCCAGGCCCTATAACTTTATTTACTGGTTTTATTTTTTTAGTTCCATAAGTAACTGCCGAAATCGCACTTGGTCCACCAATGGAATAAATTTCCTTAATACCGCAAATTTTTGCAGCATATAATACAGCTGAATTTTGATATCCTTTATATCCAGGATTGATCATTACTATTCTTTTTACTTGAGCAACTCTAGCTGGAATGGCATTCATCAAGACTGTTGAAGGATAGGATGCGGTAGATCCTGGAACATAAATTGCAACAGACTCTAATGGTAAATATTTATAATCAATTTTATTTTTATATTTATCTCTGTAAGAAATATTTTTAAATTTTTGTAGAGAGTGGAATTTATAAATTCTGTTGTAGGCATCATCGATTGCCTTTTTTACTTTTTTATCTAAAGATTTAATTGATTTGTTTATTTGCTTTGTCGTTGGCACAATAATATTATTTTTATTAAATTTTCTTTCATACTTTAACAAAGCTTTGTCACCATTTTTTTTAACATCATTAATTATATTTGTAACTGAGACAGAACTTGCTTTAAGTTTCTTTTTTCTTTTAGAAAGCAAATTATCCAATGATTTATCAAAATTTTTGCTGTTACTATTTAATATCTTCATAACTATTTAATATCACTTTGATCCTCTAATCTTGCTTCAATAGTTTCTGTGCTTAAAGCAATATAAGCATTATTGTTAAAAATAAGATTTATTTCATAAACATTATTATTTTTCAAATAATCTATACCTACTAATTCTAAAACTGCTTCTTGATTTGATTGATCTATGTTCTTTGATCTTACTTTATCAACAAAATCAAATCTCAATATACTATTAACCTTTTTATCCTCATTGTCATTTTCAACTTTAATTCTCTCTACTGACAATAAAAATACCTTATTAGATGCAAGATACTTGATATCTGAAATTTTGACTTTAGCTGCTGAACTACAAGCCGAAATCATTTGTAAACCCTCTTGATCAGTAGCAATAATTTTAGCCAAATATTTCACTATTTTAATCTTTTAATTTTAACACCAATTTTTTTTAGTTTATTTTCTAATTTTTCATACCCTCTATCTAAATGATAAATACGATTAATTGCAGATTTGCCTTTGGAAACCATTGCGGCCAATACTAAAGCAACACTTGCTCTCAAGTCGCTAGACATTAATTCGGCGCCAATAAATTTAGTATTTCCTTCTATTGTAGCAGTGCTATTTTTAATTTTTATTTTAGCTCCAAGTCTTTGAAGCTCGCCAACATGTAAAAATCTGTTTTCAAATATATTTTCAGTAATTGAACTCTGACCATTAGCTTTGCACATTAGTACCATTAATTGGCTCTGCATATCTGTTGCTACACCAGGCCATTCTTTTGTTTTAATGTTTTTAATTGGCTTAATTTTTTTAGGTCCTTTAATGAAAATTTTATTTTCAAAAGTTTTAAATTTTGCACCTGCTTTTTTTAATAGTTTTAACTCTGTTTCTATATTTTTTGGATTAAAATTTTTTATCTGTAAATCACCTTCAGCTAATGTAGCAGCTATACAAAATGTACCTGCCTCTATTCTGTCTCCCATAACAGAATAATTGATTTCTTTTAATGATTTAACTCCAGTAATTGAGCAAGTTCTTCCACTCCATTTAATTTTAGCTCCTGCGGCATTTAAAAAATTTGTAAGATCTTTTATCTCAGGCTCAATTGCACAATTTTTTAAAATTGTTTTTCCACTAGCTAAAGAAGCTGCAAGAATCGTATTTTCCGTAGTGCCTACACTTATTCTTGGAAAATTTATTTTTGCACCATTTAATCTTCCATTAGTTTTTGCATGAATATAACCCTGCTTAATTTCATATTTCATTCCAAGTTTTTTTAAAGCTGATAGATGATAATTTACTGGACGGGATCCAATATTACAGCCACCAGGATATGATATAATTGATTTATGAAATTTTGATATTGATGGTCCTAAAACAAGTATGGATGCTCTCATTGTTTTGACAAGTGAATACTTGGCTAATGTTTTCATCTTTTTTTTATTTTGAATTTTTACAATTTTCTTATCTTTAGATAAAATTATTTTAGATCCGAGAGACTTCAATAAATTTAGCATTGTATCTATATCTCTTACTCTAGGTAAATTTTTTAAAATTACAGGCTTGTCGAATAAAAGAGTTGCAGCAAGTAAAACAAGAGCACTATTTTTTGCTCCTGAAATTTCAACTTCACCCTTGATTTTGCAAGGGCCTTTAATTTGAAACTTATCCATAAATTATTTTGATTTTGCTAAAGTAATTCCTGTTTGACCTTGATACTTTCCATCTCTGTCAGCATAAGAAACTTTTGGATGTTCTCCTTGAAAAAAAAGGATTTGGGCAGCACCGCTATTTGCATAAAGCCTAATACTATTTGAAGTATGATTTGAAAATTCTAAAACCAAAACACCTTCCCAGCCTGCCTCTAGTACTGTTGGTGGGACTCCTAAACCACACCTTGCATAAGTTGATTTTGCTGTGACAAGACCAGTAACATTTCTCGGCATTTTAAAATATTCAAGACTCGCGGCGAGTGCAAAGCTATTAGGTGGAATTAAAATAGATTCTTCGTCTTTTACAGTAATAAAATTATCCTCACTAAAATTTTTTGGATCTGCAGTTGCTCCTTTTATATTTGTAAAAATTTTAAATTCAGATCCACAGCGAAGATCATAACCAAATGGGTTAACACCATGACTAATTCCATTAGCAACACTTTTATTTACAAAGGGACTAATCATTTCATGTTCCTCTGCTAATTTAATTATTTGCTTATCATTTAATATCATTTTTTTTTATTTTTTTTTGAAAAATTTTTCTTTTTTTTAAATTAATTCGTAATGCAATTGCTTCTCTATTTTTTTTTTCCTTAATTTTATCTATTTTTTCTTTCACTCTTTATTTGGATTAGTCAAGAAATCTAAGGAAATAGGTTTTTTAGGATCTAATGCAGGTGTTTTTTCTTCCTCTTTTTTTGGACCTTCTTTAGCTAAACGTTTAGCTTTTTTTTCAGCAAGCTTTTTTTCTCTTTTAGCTTGCTTTTCCATAAGCTTATTACCTTTAGTTGATTTGTAATCGTAATGAATTCCCATAGCATTTTCCTAAAATAGATATAAATCATATTCATCAAAAAATTAAGGCAATAATTTGAAAAAAATGCTTTATTATCAATGAAATACAATTGTAAGTAAATGCTCCTGTAGTTAAATGGTATAACAAGTCATTGGTAATGACTAGTTCCCTGGTCAGTACAGGGTGGGAGCACCACATCTAATTATTATAAAAAAATTTTCTGATGAAAATCGTAATTATGATTAAAATTAAGAAAACAGATAGAGGAAAATAAATACTAGGAGATAGTATTATATCTTTAATCCCAGGAGGAGTTAAATTTTCATTTATAACTGTTTCTAATCCACTTCCAATTGAAACAACTAAAAAAATTTGGGGTATAATTCCTATAAGTGTTGCAAAGAAAAAATTAATTATTTTTACATTAAATAAAGTTGGTAAAATACATGAAAGTTGCCATGGAATTCCACCAACAGCTCTATAAATTAATAAATATAAAAATTCTGATTTTTTGAACTTTTGTTCTAATTTTTGATATTTGTTCAAAAATTTATCTTTTATAAAATCTTTTAAATAAAAATTTCCAAAAATATACAAAAATGTTGCTCCAATGCTTAATCCTAAAACTACAATTAATACGCCTAACCATTTACCTAGAATAAAGCCTCCTAATAATGCTACTGGTGATCCAAAACCGAGAAAGGGGAACACCCACAAAATTGTAAATAATAAAAAAGAAATTGATAAAAAAAATAAATTGGTCTCTTTGATATCTGAAAAATAATCTACGTTATCTTTAATAAATTCATATGAGGTTAGCTCTTGAAAACTAAATTTTGAAAATAAGTAATAAAGAAATAAACCTACAATGGTAATATAGAATACACCAATAAATAATTTAGTTTTTTTTGATTTTTCCATAATTATTAATGTTAATAATAAAATCTTATATTTGCTATTTATATATTTAATTAATATAAAGGGCGAAATTTAATTAAATTTGAACCTACAATTATGAAAAGAACTTACCAACCCAAAAAAGGCAAAAGATTAAAAAAACATGGATTTCGATCTAAAATGAAAACTAAAGGAGGTCGAAAACTGTTAAAAAGAAGAAGAGCTAGAGGCAGAAAAAACTTAACTGTTTCCTCTAAAGTCAAAAGAAAAAGAAAATAATTTTTAATAATATGAAAAGCAAAATTCTTGCTCTTTCAAAAAATGAAGAGTTCAAAAATCTTCTAAAAAAAGAAAAAATATCAAATAAATATGTAACTATTTTTTATGGGTATTTAGAAAATAAAAATAAAAAGATGCTCAACATAAGTTTTGTTACAAAAAAAAAAATTGGCAATGCAGTTAAAAGAAATAAAATTAAAAGACGTTTAAGAAGCATAGCAAATGATGCTATTAAAAAAATAGCAATAAAATTTGATTATTCATACCTTGTTATTGCTAAGCCAACTATGTTAAACAACGAATATACAAACATAAAAGAAAAACTATTTCAGGACTTTAAGAGAATACAATAATGAAAATTATTACTTTAATTTTAATTAAACTTATTAAATATTACAATTATCTTTTTAGCCCACTGCTAGGGCAAAATTGTAGATATTTTCCATCATGTTCAGAATATAGTATTGAGGCATTAAAAAAATTTGGACTCATTAAAGGCTTATTATTAAGTATTAAGAGAATTCTTTCCTGTCATCCGATTAAGCTTTTAGGTGGTGGTGAAGGATATGATCCAGTAAATAAAAATATTAAAATTAAAAAATAATGGATACAAGAAACGTCATTGCAGCAATTTCATTATCAGCAGCAGTTATAATTTTGTATTCGTTATTTTTTCAGCCACCGCCAAAAAAAATTGATCAAAGTTCAACAGAAAAGAATAAAATTGAAAACTCTGACGCCCCAAGTCTAGAGCAAAAAGAAAAAATCATTAAAATTTCTCGAGAAGAAGCCTTAAGTCAAAGTAAAAGAATTCAATTTGAAAACCAAAGTATTGTTGGTTCTATATCTTTAAAAGGTGCTTCAATTGATGATCTTACATTTAAGGATTACAATGTGAGCTTAGATAGCACTAAAAAAGTAAATTTACTTTCCCCTAGAGACTCTGAAGATGGCTATATAATAGAGAGTGGATTTATCACTACTGATAAAAATGTTGATATTCCAGATCCAGGCTCAGTTTGGTCTGTTGTAGGTAATGATAAACTGACTGACCAGTCTTCTGTAAAATTAACTTGGGTGAATGATCAGGGTATTACATTTGAAAAAGAAATAACTTTAGATGATAAATTTTTATTTACCATAAAACAGAAGGTGATTAATACAACAGATAAAAAGTATGACTTTTATTCATACGGACAAATTATAAGAAATAAGGCTCCTGATATAACAAATTTTTACATTCTTCACGAAGGTTTAATTGCTACTCTTGATGATGAGCTTTATGAGGAAGATTATGACGACATACAGGAAAAAAAATTTACAAAAACTTCTCAAAAAGGTTGGTTAGGAATTGGAGATAAATATTGGATTACTTCATTAATTCCTCCAAAAGGTAAAGAATTTAAAACTACTTTTGATTATAAAAATAAATTTAGAGCCAATTTTGTTGCTACAGAGCCATTGGAGCTTAATGAAAATTCATCAATTGAAGATAGGATGCAAGTTATAGTAGCTGCTAAAAGAGTGGACGTTATTGATGGTTATGCTGACTCACTGAAAATAGATAAATTTGATTTAACCATTGATTGGGGTTTCTTATATTGGTTTACTAAACCCCTCTTCCATGCAATTGATTACTTTTTTAAACTTCTTGGAAATTATGGATTAGCTATTATTGCTGTAACTATTTGTATTAGGTTAGCATTTTTTCCACTAGCTAACTTTTCTTTTAGAAGTATGGCAAAAATGAAAGTGTTACAACCAGAAATGGCTCGATTAAAGGAGCTTCATAAAAACGATAAAATGAAGCTTCAGCAAGAAATGATGGCACTTTACAAAAAAGAGAAAGTAAATCCAATGTCAGGATGTTTACCAATTTTAGTCCAGATACCAGTTTTCTTTGCATTGTATAAGGTTTTATTTGTAACTATAGAAATGAGGCAAATGCCCTTTTATGGTTGGATACAGGATTTATCAGAAAGAGATCCAACATCTATATTTAATTTATTTGGGTTACTACCATATGACGTCCCCTCATTTTTAGTAATCGGTGCTTGGCCAGTTGCTATGGGTGTAAGTATGTTCATACAGCAAAAATTAAATCCAGCACCACCAGATCCCATACAAGCAAAAATATTTATGTTTTTTCCTCTTTTTTTAACAGTAATATTAGCACCGTTCCCTGCAGGATTAGTAATATATTGGACTGTTAATAACATTTTGACTATGGCTCAACAAGTATTCATCATGAAACGAACTACAGTCAAAACTACAACTTAATGTTTAAGATTACAGAAGATGAATTAAATAAAATTCTGCCACAAGATGGTCCAACAATTTCTGAGGTCAAAAAATATCTTGAGAAATATAATAAGGAATACATTGTTATTAAATGTGGTGGTAGTGTCCTAGTTAATCAAAAGCTATTTAATAATTTTATTAAAAATATTTCTATATTAAATCAGTTGGGTTTTAATCCAATTGTAATTCATGGTGGAGGAAAAAAAATTTCTGAAAAACTAAATGAAAACGGAATTCAAAGTGATTTTGTTAATGGTCTAAGAGTAACAGATGAAAAATCAATAAAAATTGTTGAAGAAGTTTTAAACTCTTTTAATAAAGATATCACTGATGCTTTAGAAAAAAACGCATGTTCAAGTCAAGGAATTAGTAATAGAAAAAAAAATATTATTACTGTTACTCAAGAACATGAAAAACTAGGATTTGTTGGTATACCTCAGGAAATTAATCATTACATTATTGAAAAAGTAATTGAGGAAAAAAAAGTTCCGGTAATTGCGCCCCTTGGTTTAGATAATAAAAATCGTGTTTACAACATTAATGCTGATACAGTTGCCAGTGCAATTGCTAAAAAACTTAATGCTAGACGGTTAATTATTATGAGTGATGTTGAGGGAGTATTAGATGCTAATAAAAATTTAATCCTTGAAATCAATACTCAAAAAGTTAGAGAATTAATTGAAAAAAAGATAATAAGTGGTGGAATGATCCCAAAAATTCAAAATTGTTTAGATGTTGCAAATAATGGAGTGAAAGGTGTTGTAATCATTGACGGTCGTAAAAACCACTCAATATTATATGAATTACTATCTGACGAGGGATCAGGCACACTTATAAGAAAAGAATGAATTTAAAGGAAAAAAAATATCTTTTGCTTGACTTAGACGGTGTTTGTTATGGAAAACATAATAACTACTCTTTAGAAAAAGTATTTGGCCAAGTTTCAAAACGGATGACTAAATTTATTTCTGAAAGACTTGATATAGATATGAGTTCTGCAAAGGAACTTCAAACAAATTATTTTTACAAATATAACACAAGTTTAAATGGTCTTATGATACATCACAATATACCGCCAGAAGAATTTTTGAAATATGTACACACAATAGATCTTACATTTATGAAAGAGGATAAAATAATGAGAAATGAACTTGAAAAATTAGATATGGAAAAATTTATCTTTACAAATGGAAGTGCAGAACATGCTAAAAATATTTTATCACATCTTGGGTTATATGACTTATTTGGAAGGGAAAAGGTATTTGATATTCAAGATGCTGGCTATGTACCTAAGCCTGAGGCGAAAACTTTTGATTTAATGGTAAAAAAATTTGGCATTGATCCTAAACAAACTATTTATATAGAGGATATCGCTAAAAATCTTAGTATAGGTCATGAGAGAGGATGTACAACTGTTTGGTTAATCAATGATGAGCATTTTGGAAAGATAGACTCAGATAAAGATTATATTTCTCATAAAATTGAAAATCTATCTTTATTTCTTAAGGAAATAAGGTTATTAAAAAGTCAATAAATTATGTCTTTAGAAAAAATCATAAATGATGCTTGGGAAAACAAAGATCAAGTTAATCCCAATTCAGATCAATCTTTAAAAAATGTAATAAATCAAATTATAAATGATTTAGATAGTGGTAAATCTCGTGTTGCTGAAAAAATAAATGGTGAATGGATTACTCACCAGCATTTAAAGAAAGCAATTATGTTAAGTTTTAGAATTTACCCAATGGAAAATTTGAACGGTCCGTATAGCAGTTGGTATGACAAATCTCATTTACTTAAAGGAAAAACAGCTGGATGGTCTAAGGAAGATCATGAAAAAGCTGGTTTTCGGATGGTTCCAAATTCACCAGTTAGAAAAGGCTCTTTTGTAGGAAAGAATGCTGTTCTAATGCCATGCTATGTAAATATAGGTGCATACATTGATGAAGGTACAATGTTAGATACTTTTTCGCGAGCAGGATCATGTGCTCAGATAGGAAAACATTGTCATATATCGGCTGGCTCAGGAATAGGAGGAGTATTAGAACCTGCTCAAGCACTTCCAACTATAATTGAGGATAATGTTTTTGTTGGTGCAATGTCGGAAGTTGTGGAGGGAGTAATTGTAGGCGAAGGATCTGTTTTAAGTATGGGAATGTATATTGGGCAATCAACTAAAATAGTTGATAGAAAGACTGGAAAAATCTCTTACGGTAAAATTCCTCCTTATTCAGTTGTGGTTCCAGGCTCCTTGCCAGATAAAAACGATTCCTCAAAACCATCTTTATATTGTGCAGTAATTATTAAACAAGTTGACGAAAAAACTAGATCAAAAACATCTGTAAACGATCTTTTAAGAGAATAAAATAATGACAGTTTTTAATGAAATTAAGTTAGCTAAAGAGCTAATTAAGTATCCATCCATTACTCCAATAGATGCGGGCGTAATGAAATTTTTAGAAAAAAAATTAAAAAAATTAGGTTTCAAAACAAAAATTATTGAGTTTAAAGAAAAAAATTTTAAGCCGGTCAAAAACTTATATGCAAAACTTGGCTCTAAAGGTCCAAATTTTTGTTTTGCCGGACATTTGGATGTTGTACCCCCAGGAAATATCAAAAATTGGTCTGTAAATCCTTTTAGACCATTAATAAAAAAAGGTCATTTAATTGGAAGAGGTGCGAATGACATGAAAAGTTCAGTCGCAGCTTTTGTTTCAGCGGTTAGTTGTTTTTTATCAAAAAATAAAAAATTTAATGGATCACTTAGTTTTTTGATTACTGGTGATGAGGAGGGAGATGCGGTTAATGGTACAAAAAAAGTAGTAGAGTATTTAATTAGAAAAAAAGAAAAAATAAATTTTTGTTTAATTGGAGAACCTACTAATCCAAGCAGACTAGGAGAAATGATTAAGATAGGACGAAGAGGAAGTTTAACTGGAAATCTAACAATTTCAGGTATTCAAGGTCATGTAGCGTATCCAGATCGTGCAAATAATCCCTCAACAACTATTGTGGAAATTCTTAATGAACTCAAAAAAATCAAATTTGATAATGGAACAAAAAATTTTCAACCAACTAATTTAGAAATAACTAGAATTAATATTAATAATGTTGCCGATAATGTAATTCCTCAAACAGCTCAAGCGACATTTAATATAAGATTTAATAATAAACATTCCTCGAATTCAATTAAAAGGAAGCTCAATAAAATTTTTCAGAGAATTAGTAAAAAAAAAAAATCAAAGTATGCAATAGATTATAAAGTTTCTGGAGAAGCTTTTTTGACTAAAATTAACAGTACAACTTTAATGATACAGAAAATTATTAAAAAAATTACAAAAATTAAACCTAAACTTTCTACAACCGGAGGAACTTCTGATGCAAGATTTATAAAAAAAATATCACCTTGTTTAGAGTTTGGATTAGTAGGAAAAAATATGCATAAAATAGATGAGTCAGTTTCTTTAAAAGACTTAAAAAATTTGACTAAGATTTATGAAAATATTCTACAAAACTATTTTAGATGAAAACAGTAATTATAAATTCTGAATCTTATGAAAAACATATCACTGGAGATGGTCATCCTGAACAACCAAAAAGAGTTGTTGTTATAAAAGAAAAATTAAAAAAAAGAAATGATCTGATTTGGAAAAAACCGGATCTTGTCCCAAAAAACATATTAGCTATGACACACTCTAAAGAATATATTGATAATTTAAATAGTTCATTTCCACAAAAAGGCCTTAGATTTTTAGATGGAGACACTGTTGTATCACCGGCTAGTAAAAAAGCTGTATTTGAAGCTGCAGGTTCAACTATTAGAGCAATAGATGGAATAGAAAAAAATGAATTCAAAAATGCTTTTTGCTTAACGAGACCTCCAGGTCATCATGCAGAAAAAAACAAAGCAATGGGATTTTGCTGTATATCAAATGCTGGCGTAGCAATGAATTATTTAATCAGCAAATATAAATATAAAAAGATTGCCTGTGTAGATTTCGATGTACATTGGGGTAATGGAAATTACAATGTTATGCGTGGTAGCAAAAACTCTTTATACATTTCTACTCACCAATATCCTTTTTATCCTGGAGGTGGAACGGATAAAGATAAAGGAGATTTTAATAACTCTCTAAATATTCCTTTGCCTGCAGGCACAACCTCTGAACAGTACCTCAACGCTTACGATAGAGTTTTAGATAGATTAATAGAGTATAAGCCTGATTTTCTATTATTTTCAGCAGGTTTTGATGCACATAAAAATGATCCTTTGGCTCAATTTCAACTTTGTTCAAAAGACTTTTATGAGATTACAAAAAGAACCTTATCAGCCACTAATAAATTTACTAATGGTAAAGTTGTTTCCATACTTGAAGGTGGATATGATTTAAATGCTTTAGCTGAAAGTGCGAATGAACATGTCAACGCACTTGTAGAGTTTAATTGAAAAATATTTTCCAAATTATAATTAGCTTCAATGAGATTATACAAAATTAAAAAATCCAAAATAGATAGTAAAGGACGTGGACTATATGCTACAAAAGATATCAAGGAAGGTACTAAAATAATAGATTACGTTGGTAAGATTGTAACAAATAAACAAGTTGAAGAATCAGCTAAGTTTGATAACAAAAAACCTATCTACCTTTTTACTTTGAATAAAAAATATACACTTGATGGTGATTTTTCATGGAATACAGCTGGTTTAGTTAATCATTCTTGTAATAATAATTGTGATTATAATGGTAAAGGTCTTAAGATTTGGATTACAGCAATTAGAGATATAAAAAAAGGTGAAGAGTTTACATGTGACTATGGTTTTGGCTATGATGAAGATTATAGACAATTTCCATGCAAATGTGGTTCCAAAAATTGCTGTGGTTATATTGTTAGAGCTGAGTCAAGATGGAGAATAGATAAAAAATTTTCTATGAAAAATAAAAAAAAATTAATAAATAACTCTCATTAAATAAAGACCTTCTGCAGGGGCCGGAGGAGCACATAATATTCTTTTTTTTGATTTAAAAACATAATCAAATTTTTTTATTGTCCACTTCTTTTCACCAACATATTTCAAACATCCTACCATAGAACGAACTTGTTGTTGTAAGAATGATTGAGATTGAAATTCAATTTCAATTTTATTTTTTGAAGACCTTATTTTTACTGATTTCATAGTTTTTATTGGACTTTTTGCTCGACAACTAGAGGATCTGAAACAAGAAAAATCTTTAGTTCCAACTAATTTTCTTGCTGCTTTTCTCATAGGTATTAGGTGGAGTTTGTTAATTACATGCCAAGCTCTATCTTTATAAATTACTGGGGTACTCATTCGATTAATAATGATATATTTATATATTCTAAATTTTGCGGAAAATCTTGCGTGAAAATTTTTATTTCTATTTTTCAAATTTAGAATTGTAACCGCATCCTTATTTAAAAAAAAATTAATAGATTTCAAAAATTTATGTGGATTGTCTATTTTATTTTTACTTTCAAAGTGAGCTGATTGCTCTATTGCATGCACTCCTTTGTCAGTCCTTCCAGAACCAATTAATACTACATTTTCTTTTAATATTTTTGAGATTTTTTCTTGAATTAATCCTTGAATAGTTTTGCCTTTAATCTGAATTTGCCAACCTCTGAAATTTGTGCCAACATATTCAATCAAGATTTGATATTTATACATTATTTATCACAAGTCCTTTTTTAATTTGAGACCCTAGGATGAACTCACCAATTTTTTGCACATTTTTTCCTTGTCTTTGGATTTCAAGAATCTTTAAAGATTTATTGTTGCCACATGCTATCTCTAAATTATCTGTTAAAATTTCACCGGCTTTTCCAATACCATTTCCAACTTCTGCTTTCAGAATTTTATATCTTTCACCGTTAAAGTTAAAATAGGCCCCTGGTGAAGGATATAAGCCATTAATTTGTCCAATAATTTTTGTAGCTGCATCATCCCAGCATATCAGTCCCTCATTTTTCTTTATTTTTTTTGCGTATGTAGCTTTTGAATGATCTTGATCTATAAAAATTGACTTATTTTCTAAAATATCATCTACGTTATCCAAGATTTTCTCTGAAGCTAAAAGTGATAGTTTTTCTGAAACCTCTTGTGCATTTAGATTTTGATCTAATTTAATTTTATAGGTATTACAAACAGGTCCTGAGTCTAATTCTTCATTAATTTTCATAATACTAATACCTATTTCAGAATCTAAATTCATTATCGATCTTTGTATAGGTGCTGCACCGCGCCATGAGGGAAGAATAGATGCGTGAATATTTATGAAACCTTTTTTTGTAAGACTTAAAAAGTCTCTCGGTATGATTTGTCCATAAGCAACAACAATGCCAAGATCAGCGTTTATATTTTTTAGAAATTCAAATTCCTCAATATTGTTTTTTAAGCTTTTTGGACACCTAAAATCAATATTCAAAGTTTCAGATATACCCTGGATTGGTGATTTGTTAATTCTTTGACCACGTTGAGATTTTTGTGGAGGTTGTGTGTAAACATTTGTTATGGGAAATCCGTTTTGATATAAAGATTTTAATATTGGTACAGCAAATAAAGGGGTACCCATAAAGATAATTTTTTTGGCCATTTCAAACTAATATTCTATCTGGATTTTTTTTTATTTTAGAAATTTTTTTTATTACAATGTCCCTCTTTAATTTTGATAAATAATCAATGATTAATTTACCGTCTAAATGATTAATTTCATGTTGAACACAAGTTGAAAGAAGTCCATCAAACTCTTTAATTTGAGTTCTTCCATCAATATCCACATATTCTATTTCACAAATTTTTGGTCTTTGAATTTCTATAAAAGTATCAGGAATTGATAGACATCCTTCTTCATATACGGCCATTTCATCACTTAATTTTCTAATAGTCGGATTAATGAAACACATTGGTTTTTTTTTTTCTTCTTTCAAAGACACATCGACAACTAAAACTCTTTTTAATATCCCTACTTGAACAGCCGCAAGACCAATTCCTTTTGCGCTATACATAGTTTCAAACAAGTCTTTAATAAGTTTTTTTTCACTTTCTCCAACCTTTTCAATAGGTTTTGAAACTCTTTTTAATATTTCATCAGGAACAGTTATTATCTCTCTAATACTCATGATGTAAATAAATAAACTAATTTTTAGACTTTTAAAGGAAGAACTTTTAATAAAATCTTATTTCTGATGTAATCAATATTTAATTGATTAAGTGCGGTAACTATAAAATATATAGTATCCTCATCCAAAGCTTCAAGTTTATCCTGTCCAATAACCTCAATAATTCTTAAAATTGTTGCACCAACTTCATTATTATTTATCATAACTTGCATGTCAGTTGGGATTTCTGAGTCATTTAGCTTATAAAGATCATCATATTTTTTTGAAATTTTAATTCCATCTGATTTAATTGACTCAATCAAAATTATATCTTTTTTACTTAATTGATACTTTTTATCCTTTTTAATCTTCTTTAAAAAATTATTTAAATCTTTTTCTATTTTAGACTTTGCATAATCGCCATTAAAATAATTTAGTAATCTTGATTGGTGAAGTATATCTTTGCTAAATTTGATATTTTTTTGTTTCTCCTCAGTATTTTTAAGATATGTAAAATAGAAACTACTATAATTTGAAGCTACTTCTTCAGGATTTATATTTTCTAAAAATTCAACTAATTTTTTATCAAAAGCATTTCCGTGATTATCTTTTATAAAAAGATTTTTTAATATCCTTAAAAGTTGAAGTTTATTATTTGTTTCAGACTCTAGGAGGATTTTCTGGTAGATTAAAGCTTTCGCCTCAACATTAGATAAAGTTTTATAAGCTTCTGTAGCATTTAAAAGTTGATTAATGTTGAATTGAAATCGTTTATACAACTCAAATAAATCATTTTCTGAATAATTCTTATCATGAGTTGCTTTTTCAATTAACAAAATTTTATCTATATCGTCTATCTCTATATCATCAATATTATATAATAAATTTGATGAGGCTAAATATTTCCAAATTAATTTTGCAGTTGTATCTTTTGGCTCAAAGTTAAATTCTGGGTTAGTTCTATGTGCCAAATGAAAATCTAAGATATTTTTTTCTGATATAATGGTTTCAGTTTTTTCTGTATATCCAAACAAGAAATTTAATTTATTTTCAAAGTATTCATCCTGAAATCCCAATTCTTTTTTTAAATCAAAAATTAATTGAGCTTCATCATTTTTTCCATCGTTAATTAAACAATATAAATTAAACTTTGACAAATATTCATCACTTATAATTTCATTAATTTTTGAAAAAAATTCACAAGCTTTTGAAACATTTGACTCAGACAAATATTCATCGACTAGAAACCTAGTAAGCTCTGGATGTAAATTAACACTTTGATTCTTTATCAAATATTGTTCTATTAGTTCTCTATCTTTATTTTTGATCAACCAATTTGATTTAATTTTTAAAAATTCATCTTCTTGTATATTTAATTTTGGATAATATGCATTAGTTAATAAAGCTATATTCATTAAATCTGAAGCATCTTCAGATAAACTTATTTTAGATAAATTAGAAAATAAATACTTTAGTTGATCTCCATTAGAATTTGACCACATATCAATTTTTAAATCATAATCTTCAGGATCATAAAGACCTATAATTTTTAATTTTTTTGAGTTCAGCGTAGAGTCTATTAAAATAGAATTATTCTGATTAGATGATTGCAAATCATAAATACTGGTCTCTGCTATTTGATCATCACTATCTACTTTAGAATTATCATTAGATAACTCTTGTTTCTTTTTATTTTTATCAATATTCCAAATATCGATTGGCTGTTCTTCTGCATTTAGAACTGATCCAAAAAAGAAAACAATGAATATAATTATCGGATACTTTTTATTTAACGATTTTAAAGTTTTCATTTGAAATAATTTTTTCAATTTCTTTTTTAGGAGCTGGAAAATCAATTTTATTCAAAAGAAAAATTACTCCAACAACAATTACTGAAATTAAAGATAACTTAATGACTAGACTAAAAATTATCTTTCTTGAACTTGTTTTTCTAGTAAATTGCATATAACTTTGAATAAATTCAAATTAAGACATATTTGTGTTTTTTCAATACAGAAACTTATGAAATCAAAAAAAAATTTAGTTTTTATTGGCATGATGGGATCGGGAAAGTCATCTATAGGCTCAATTGTGTCAAAAAAACTTAATATAGAATTTATTGATGTAGACTACGAGATTGAGACAAAATTGGGCATGAAGATTACAAAAATTTTTGAAGAAAAAGGTGAGAAATATTTTAGAAATATTGAAGAAGCAATAACATTAAAAATTTTAAAAAATAAAAAAAAAGTAATATCTTTAGGTGGTGGAGCATTTTTAAATAAAAAAGTTAATAAGGAAATTATAGAAAATCATATATCTTTTTGGTTAAATTGGGACTTTAAAACTTTGTTAAATAGAATAAAAAATAGCCATAAAAGACCTATAGCTTTCAAGTCTACAAAAAATGAATTGATAAAAATTATAAATAATCGTTCTATTGTTTATTCTAAAGCACATTATAAGATTGACTGTGAAGGATTATCTAAAAATGAGGTCGCAAATAATATATTGAATATGTATGAAGCCCATTAAACTAAATATAAAAACTAAAAACGAAACTTATCCAATCATAATTGGTCATAGTTTGACTAAAAACCTACGGTCTATATTAAAAAAAAACTCAATAAATTTTAATCAATGTTTATTAGTCATTGATAAAAAAATTCCAAGTAAAATAATTACAAAAATAACAAAATCTTTAAGAGCTACGAAAGTTTTTAAATACTCATTTCATGCGAGTGAAAAAAATAAAAATCTTAAAAAAGTAAATGAAATGTTAGATATTTTACTTAAAAAAAATTTTTCAAGACAAGATTGTTTGATTGCTATTGGAGGAGGAATTACTGGCGATGTTGCTGGTTTTGCTGCAAGTCTTTTTAAAAGAGGACTTCAATTTGTTAATTTGCCGACAACTCTTTTATCTCAAGTTGATTCCTCTGTAGGTGGTAAAACAGGTGTTAATACTAAAGAAGGGAAAAATCTTATTGGTAGTTTTTATCAACCAAAACTTGTTTTAACAGATACTGAATTTTTAGAATCGCTTCCATATAGAGAAATAATATGTGGTTACGCAGAGATTTTAAAACATTCACTTATAAAAAACAAAAAATTTTATAATTATTTAAATAATAATCTTCAAATGATATTAAATCTAAAACCAAGCTACATCGAAAAAGCTATTTATCAAAGTTGTAAGATCAAAAAGGATGTAGTCGAAAAAGATGAAAATGAAAAAGGAATTAGAAAAATTTTAAACTTTGGACACACTTTTGCTCATGCATACGAGGCATCTTTGGGATATTCAAAAAAATTAAATCATGGTGAGGCTGTAATTCTAGGTATGAAAAGTGCTCTTAAATTTTCGCTGAAAAATAAAATTCTATCGTTTGCTGATTATGACTCAATAATTTCCCATATAAAAAAAATAAAGATCTCATTAGAAATAAATGACTATTTTTCAATTAATGACTTGAATAAAATACTTTTTTTTATGATTAAAGATAAAAAAAATTATACAAAAAAAATTAATTTAATCTTATTAAGGGAAATTGGTTATACGGTTTCAAAAAATCATTATGAAAAACAAAAAATTAAAAATTTTTTAAGAAAAGAGCTAGTTAATTAAAATTTGAATTGAATGAATATATTCGGCTAATTCATTTTTTAAGATTTTAAAAATTTTTTTGTTACTTTCGATACGGCTAATTTTATTAAGTTCCTTTGAACTTATTTTTAATTTTAAATGATACTTTCCTGGAAAATTTCCAGCATGATTTTTATGAAGAAAAGATTTATCCTCAATTTGTATGTTCTCAATTTTAAAATTACTCTCTAACTTTTTTTTTACAATTGAAATTAGGTCATTTATGTTCATATATATTATTAATATATCATGAAAAATATTTGTAATTGGAACAATTGTAAAGAAGTTGGTGAGTACAAGGCACCTGTTGAAAAAGATAATAGCAGAAAATATAGAATGCTTTGTTTAGAACATGTTAAAGAATTTAACAAAAATTGGAATTATTTCTCGGGCATGGACGATGACCAGGTTATAAATTTTTTAAAATCTGACATGACGTGGCACAAACCTACACAAAGTTTTAGTTCATCAGATAATTTCTTTAAAGTTTTATGGAATAACACTTTGAAAGATGAATTCGGAAAAGAGAGATTTGGGAAAGAATATGACCACATGCGACAATTCAAATTTGATCATAAAGACATAAAAGCATTTGAAATTTTAGGAATTTCAGTAGGTTTGAAATGGGAAAAAATTCAGCAGAAATTTAAAATCCTTGTCAAAAAATTTCACCCAGATATAAATGCTGGAAATAAAAAATACGAGGAAAAATTAAAACAAATTACATTAGCTTATACGCAACTAAAAAACACATATAGAGAAAAAATTGACACCTAATATTAACTTACAACCTGATATAAAAATTTCTATTAAACAAACTTTTGGGTTAGATACTGAGATGGAAGTAGACGCTTTTTCGCAAAAAAGTGAATATGTTCCTGAAATTGATAAAACTTATAAATTTGATCGAGATACTACATTAGCTCTTATTTCTGGATTTGCTTTTAATAAAAGAGTTCTTGTTCAAGGATATCATGGAACTGGCAAATCTACTCATATTGAGCAGATAGCTGCAAGATTGAACTGGCCTTGTATAAGAGTAAATCTGGACAGTCATATCAGTCGTATAGATTTAATAGGTAAAGATGCAATAGTTTTGAAAGAAGGGAAACAAGTTACTCAATTCAATGAGGGTATTTTGCCCTGGTCAATTCAAAATCCCGTAGCTCTTGTCTTTGACGAATATGATGCTGGAAGACCAGATGTAATGTTTGTTATTCAAAGGGTCTTGGAGGCTGAGGGAAATTTTACACTTCTAGATAAAAACAAAGTAATAAAACAGAACAAATATTTTAGATTATTTGCAACTTCAAACACAGTAGGTTTGGGGGATACAACTGGACTTTACCACGGCACACAACAAATTAATCAAGGTCAAATGGATAGATGGAATATTGTGACAACCTTAAATTATCTTAGCCTAGAAAAAGAAATGGAAATCATTTTGGCTAAAAACAAAAACTTAAATAATCAAAAAGGAAAAGAAAAAGTTGCGAATATGATTAAAGTTGCTTCATTAACTAGAAAAGGTTTTATTGCTGGGGATATTTCGACTGTTATGAGTCCAAGAACAGTTATGCATTGGGCAGATAATGCAGAAATATTTAAAGACACAGGTTATGCTTTTAGAGTAACTTTTCTTAATAAGTGCGATGAAATGGAAAAAAATACAATCGCAGAATATTACCAAAGATGTTTTGGTGAAGATTTACCAGAATCTTTAGTAAATATTCAAATCTAATGAGTAAAGAAATAAATCTTAAAGAAAAATTAAAACAAGCACTTACATCAACAATAAGAGTAATTTCTGATGATTTGGATGTAAAAAGTAAAGTAAATAGTAAAAAAAATTTAAAAGAATTACATCATATTGAGTTAGACAGCCTCAATAATATAGGTGATTTTATAAAAGCCAGAGCTGAGGCTGACACTACTGCTTTAAAGAAAAAATTTTCTAATGAAAAAATATATAAAACTTACTCACCAATAAATTCTGATTGCAAATCTTTATATGCAATTGCTGAAAGAATTAGATATGAAAGCTTAGGAAGTCAAATGTTGAGGGGGATAGAGAAAAACCTTAAAGATAACTATAACCAGCAAATCAACTTTAAGAAAAATGAACAAATTCAAAATAAAGAAGATGTTCCGGTTAAAGAGGCATTTGAGCTTTATATGCTTAAAAACTTTCATAATATAAAGCTGAATTCAGTAACCTCTAAAATGCTAAATATTTGGGAAAAAGATTTTGATCAATCAATCAAGGAACATATTAAATTTTTTAAACAAAACTTAAATGATCAGAAGAAATATGCTTCAAAATTCTCAGAAATACTTCAAAATTTAGACATTTTTAGTTCTGATGAGACAGAATCAAAAGAGGAAAATAAAGATGATGGACAAGATAACCCATCAAACGATGATCAAGAAAATTCTCACGAAGATCAAAAAGATCAAAGAAGAGATGACGATAATGAAGCTAGCTTAGATTCTGACTATAATATTGATGAATATAAGTTAGATGAACAAGTTGTAGATGCAAATTCTGAACAACAAAATTCTGAACAAGTAATACAAAAGAAAAATTTAAATGAACTTAATGTAGATTATAAAGTTTACACAAATAATTTTGATGAAATTATAAAAGCTGAAAATTTAGAAAATACAGATGAGGCCAATAAACTCAGAAAAACTTTGGATCAACAATTAAATGGATTTCAAGATCTAGTAACAAAGCTAGCAAATAAACTTCAAAGACAATTACTTGCTAAACAAAATAGGGCATGGGAATTTGATTTAGAGGAGGGTCTTTTAGATAGTTCAAAACTTCCTAGAATTATTATGGATCCTTATAATTCTTTATCTTTTAAAAAAGAAAAAGATTTGGATTTCAAAGATACAGTTGTAACTTTATTGATAGATAACTCAGGCTCAATGAGAGGAAGGCCCATTACCATTGCAGCAATTTGTGCTGATATCCTATCTAGAACATTGGAACGTTGCTCGGTAAAAGTTGAAATATTAGGATTTACTACAAAAAACTGGAAAGGTGGACAAAGTAGAGAAGCCTGGAACAAAGAGGGAAAGCCCAAAACTCCCGGAAGACTGAATGATTTAAGACATATAATATATAAAAGTGCAGACACTCATTGGAGACAAGCAAAAGGTAACCTGGGTTTAATGTTAAAAGAGGGCTTGCTGAAAGAAAATATAGATGGAGAGGCAATTAATTGGGCTTTTACTAGATTAAAAAAACGTAGGGAAGAAAGAAAAATTTTAATGGTGATATCTGATGGAGCACCAGTTGATGATTCTACTTTATCAGTGAACACTGGAGACTTTTTAGAAAAACACTTGAAAAAAATAGTAAAATTTATTGAGGAAAAAACTGAAATTGAAATACTCGCAATCGGGATAGGTCATGATGTGTCAAGATACTATAATCGTGCAATTAAAATTACAGATGTTAATGAGCTTGGAGATGTAATGATTTCTCAGCTAAGCTCCTTATTCGACACAAAATTTAAACTTAATTAATATTAAATAAATCTTTGTTTTTCCATTTAATTAAGACCTCAGCACCACTCCTAGTTTTTGAATTCCTGCAATTTACTGATGCGAAGTTTTTTTCTAATAAGGTTTTTCCTATAAAGATACCTAAACCTAAACCAGTTTTTAACTTTGACTGCAAATCATAAGTTTTCAAATAAGGTTCACCTATTTTTTGTATTATATCACTTGGGTATCCAGAACCATCGTCCTCAATCGTTACTTCTGTAAATTCACTATTACTTTTAAGATTAATAAAAACATTATTTTTTGCAAATTTATTTGCATTCCCTATAAAATTTCTTAATCCATAAATAATTTCTATAGATTTTGTAATTTTTTTTTTGTTTGAGTCTTGATCATAATTAAAGATAAAATTTTTTTTACTTATTTCTTTAAATGACTGAACTATTTCATTGATATATTCCCTTATAGAAATATCTTTATCAATAAAATCGTCTTCCTCTACAGGATTTAGGGTTAATTTTTTCAAAATTGCATTACATCTTTCGACTTGACTAGATAGTAATTCTATATCCTTCTCAACTTCCTTTTGACCTTTAAATTGTTTTGACAATTCGTTAGAAATAATTGTTATAGTTGAAAGGGGTGTTCCTAATGAATGAGCTGCAGCAGCTGCTTGGCCACCTAAGGATAGAAGTTCATGTTCATTTGCCATAACTTCCTCTATTTTAGATAATGCCTCTTTTCTAAGGCGAGATTCAGTCCCAAATGTCATTGCAAAGTAATTTAAAAAAATCAAGGCAATTATTAATGCGATAGGTATAGAGTATAGATAATAAGGACTTACATGAAAATGGTTACTTAAAGGAAAGGGTAAATCCGTTGAATAAAAGGTTAGAATTATTATTATAATAGTGGTCAAAGCAACAAATAAACAATTAGTTCTGAAACTTAAATTTGAAGAAGAAAATACACTTGGTATTAATATGAATATTATAAAAGGATTAACTATACCTCCGGTTAAATAGAGTAATATTCCTAATTGCAAAATATCAATTACTAAAAAAATAAATGCTGATCTGTCAGATAATTGAGTTTTTTGATAAACAAAAGTTAAGTATAAATTACTAATTATTCCTAAAAATATTACTAAATTTGAGGTTATAAAATCAAACTTAAAATTTAAAATAAAATAGACAAAATTTACTGCTATTAACTGTCCAATGATACCAATCCATCTTAAAGCAATATAAGTCGATTTTTTGAATGAATGGTATTTTGAAGTTTCAAAAAACTTCATTTTTAAATGTCAAGATTTTGAGCGTTAATTGCGTTAGTTATAATAAAATCTTTTCTTAACGCAACATCATTACCCATCAATGTGTGAATTAAATTTTGGTCTTTTTTGGAGTCTTTTGAATATTGAACTTGGAGTAAATTTCTGTTTTCAGGATCTAAAGTTGTGTTCCATAATTCCTCAGGATTCATTTCTCCTAATCCTTTAAATCTTTGAATACTCATTTTAGATTTCTCTAAATCAAAAATCTTATTGAATTCCTTTGTGCCCCTCTTAATTTTTTTAAGCTCTTTGTTATTATTAAAGATATAATCCTCGAGCTCTTTCTCATCTTTGATATAAATACCCTTTGAACCCTTATTAATTTTAAACAAAGGCGGTTGAGCTAAATATACGTGTCCATTTTCAATTAATTTATTAAATGGTTTGTTATTAAAAAAAGTTAATAATAATGCTCTTATGTGAGAACCGTCAACATCAGCATCAGTCATTATAATTATCTTGCCATATCTTAAATCCTTAAGATCTATTTCTTGAGTTTTGGGATCTAATCCTAATGCATTTATTAAAGTTACTATTTCATTTGAAGAAATCATTTTTGATAAAGCTCTTGTCCTTTGATCTGAGCCATTTTTAAATCCATTTTTATTTTCTTTGAAATCTTCAACATAAGTATTTAAAATTTTACCTCTTAGTGGAAGCACAGCTTGATTCAATCGATTTCTTCCTTGTTTTGCTGATCCACCTGCTGAATCTCCCTCAACTATAAATAATTCTGTTCCGTCCTGTTTACCAATTTGGCAATCAGCTAACTTTCCAGGTAATCCACTTAATTCAAGTGCTCCTTTTCTTCTTACATTTTCCCTTGCTTTTCTTGCAACATCTCTTGCTGTTGCTGCCTGAATGACTTTTGCTAATATAATTTTTGATATTGATGGGTTTTGATCAAACCAGATAGACAATTTTTCATTTATTATATTTTCGACTAATGTTCTGACTTCAGAAGAAACTAATTTATCTTTTGTTTGCGATGAAAATTTTGGATCTGGAATTTTTGTGGATAAAACACAAGTCAAACCCTCTTTTATGTCATCTCCTGAGATAGCAAATTTATTTTTTTTTAAAAGATTATTATCATTCACGTATTTATTAATAATTCTTGTCAAAGCACTTCTAAAACCTAATACATGCGTACCACCATCTTTTTGATATATATTATTTGTATAAGGCAAAACCTCCTCAGAATAACCCGCATTCCACTTTAAGGAACATTCAATCTCAATATTTTCTTTTTTACCTTCAATATAAATTGGTTTTTTAAAAAGCTCATTTCCATTTTTATTTTGTAATTTTTCTCTTTTCTCATCTAAGAATTCAACAAACTCTAAAACACCACCATCAAATTTAAAATCTTGTTTTTTTTCATTTTTTTGGGAACTGTCAACAAATGTTATTTTGATACCTTTGTTCAAAAAAGCAAGTTCTCTCATTCTTTTAACAAGAATAGATCCACTAAATTTAGTAGATGAAAAAATTTCCTTTGAGGGTAAGAAAGTAATTTTAGTACCCATCTCTTTAGATTTTCCTATTTCTTTTAATGGTTTCTTTGCTTTTCCATTATTAAATTCAACAAAATATTTTTTTCCATCTCTGTCTATTTCTAATTCTAATTTCTCTGATAGAGCATTTACCACTGAGACACCTACGCCATGCAATCCACCTGAGACTTTGTAAGAATCATGATCGAATTTTCCACCTGCATGTAATTGGGTCATTATTACTTCTGCAGCAGATTTTTTTTCTCCCGTATGAATATCAACCGGAATACCTCTACCATCATCTTTTACAGTCACAGTGCCATTCGTATTTATTTTTACAAAAATATTTTTACAATATCCCGCTAAAGCTTCATCGATAGAATTATCTACAACTTCATAAACCATATGATGTAATCCAGTCCCATCATCAGTATCACCAATATACATTCCAGGTCGTTTTCGAACAGCTTCAAGACCTTTTAATACTTTTATGGAGTCTGCTTGGTATGTTTTTTTATTTGTCATTTTTATATAATTAGGAAAAAAAAATTATAACATTTTTTTTAAAAATTGCTTATTTTAAAATCTTAAATATATAAAAAAATTGTTTGATATAGCCTATAAATTCACCCTACCAGGGCATTTTTATTTTTAATAAGTTTATGAATGCGCCATTATGATCTTTATTATCACAAATAATATCAATTAAATATTCAGCACATTTTTCTGAACTGAGAAATCCCTTTTGATTCATACCTGTTTGTACATTTCCAGGATCAATCGTTATTGTTGAAATTCCGAATTGTTTTTTTAAATCTACTGATAAGTTTTTTGAGATAGAGTTTAAAGTAGATTTGCTTGTCCTATAAACATATAAATTACCTTTATCATTTAATTCAATACTTCCAGCTCTACTAGTCAAATTAATTATTTTTTTTAGATAATTCATTTTATTGTTTTGGTAAATTAACTGTAATATTTTCAAAATGGAAAGAGAATTCAACTTTAAAATATTAATTAAATTATTAAAATCTATATTACTTATTAATTGACTACTTGATCCAAATTGACCGGCACAATTAATAATTAATTCAACATTGTTATCTAAAATTGTTTTCTCTATATTTTGATAATTATCCATATCAGCAAGGTCACACTTTACAGAGATAAAATTAGAATTTTCTATGTCTCCTAAATTTGGTAAATTTTTATTATAAATGGCAATTATTTTATTATACTTAACTAATTTTTTACAAAGACCTAAACCAATCCCAGAGCTTGCTCCCGTAATTAAAATTGTTTTATTCTTGATTTCAGAGTGCTTTCCTTTGGAAAATTTTAAATTATAAATTTTTTTTTTTATAAAAGTTCTCAATCCCATTTTTTTAATTTTTTAATAATATCACAATCGGAGATATATAGAATGGCGGAGAGAATGGGATTCGAACCCATGAAAGAGTTTCCCCTTTACACGCTTTCCAAGCGTGCGCCTTCAACCACTCGGCCACCTCTCCTTTTCTATAATATGTAAAGTTTGTATTTTTCATGATTTTTTAATAAATAATCTGGAAACGTATTATCTAATCTTATTTTTTCATACCGATGTCCTCTTTCAAAAAGATCAATTTTTTTTTCAATTTTTGATTTAATGATTATGGGATCAGAAAATTTTGTAGAGCTAAATTCAGAATGTGCAAATGTTTTTAGTTTTGTTGATATTGTTTCTGGAGACATTATATTGTTAAAATGCCAACCAGCATTTCTAAAAATTTCTATACTTTTCTCCTTATCAAATCTATAAAATTTATATTTTAAATTTTTAGATTTGATTTTCTGTCTCATAAAATCAATAGATTTTAAATTTTTTTTTCTACAAACCCTTGTGCCTTCCCAAGGAGACTCGTAAGCATTGAAAAGGTTGAATTTATAATTAAAACATTTTTGAAAAAAAATACCATATTTTTTTTCTAGTTGAAAATTTTCTAAAATTTTTGGATTAGGTATTTCATCTGGATCAGAAAAAAAAATAAAATCATTTGGTTCTGCGAAATCTAAATTTTCAAGTAAAAATTCTCTTTGTATTGCCTGATTTTGCCATAAGTCTGTTTTTTCAGGAAACGGAGTATCTAATACAAAATATTTAATTTTATTTTTAGGATATAAATTATTGTCAAAATTTAATTTTTTTGGTTTATTTCTATGATCAAATTTTGACTCACAAACTACAAAGAAATCTACAACATCCTTTAAAATATTAAATCTAAAATCAAAAATAAAATTGTTGTCAAAAAAGGTTATACAATCAAAAATTTTATTTTTCATTTGCCCATTCATTTATTAATTTTGAATTTATAAATATTTCTTTTTTATTAACTCCTGGAAAACTGGCTTCTCGTCTATTTTCTAAAATGTCGTTGCTAATATTTTCAATCTCCAAACTATAAATACTTTTAACATTTTTAAAATTATATTTTTTTTGGTTATTATTAATTACCTCTATTTCCCCTGCATTCGGATTCCAGGAATTCTTGATAATGATCTGACCCTCGTCACCAATAATGACAGTTTTGCTACCCAAATTATTTTTAAATGATGCCGATATTTGAGATGTAAATTTTTTATCAAATATTATATCAATAGAACTTTCAATATCTAAATCATTAAATTCGTAAGTTTTTTTAATCCCTTTAGTTTCAAAATATTCATAATTAACATCCTTTATCAACGATGCAATAAATATACTCATTGATAGAGGATAACAGCCTTGATCGAAAATAACTCCACCCCCAAGCTCATTATTAAAATGTCTTTTATTTTTATCTATTTTTTTTTTCAAAAAGCCAAAAAAATTTTTTTTATAAATTAAATTTTTTCCAAAATCTGATTTCATCGAAATCAGATTACCTATTACTTTATTATTTATTATTTCAGATACCTTAAGTAATTGTGGGTGATATCTATACATAAAACCCTCCCCAAAAAAAATTTCTTTAAAATTTTTATGTTCAAATACTAATTTGCATTCTTCAAAATTAATAAATGAGGGCTTTTCAACAAAAATATTTTTTTTAATATCCAATAATTTTGAAATCCAATGATAATGAAGATTATTTGGTAAAGCTATATAAACAATGTCAATCTCTTTGTTATTAATCAATTCTTCATAATTAGAAAATAAGAATTCATCTTTAATTTTGAAATCCTTTTTAAATGTATTTAATTTATCGCTACTTCGGCTGGCTACTGCTATTAATTTCGCGTTATTTGTATTATAAAATGATTTTGCAAATTCATATGCTATATTCCCAAGACCTAAAATGCCCCATTTTACTATTCGACTCATTTCATCAACTTACATCAAATGATTAAGAAAAAAATCAAATATTTTTATAAACAAGTAATTAAAATAATTTTTATTTTTTTATACGGGAAAGTATCTACACCAAAAAAAGTGAAGTCAAGATTGCATCTGAAAATAATCAAAAGTTTAATATCAAAACCAAAAACGAATTTAAAATATAAGATTTATAAAATTAAAAACGCAAGAATTTTTACTGATAAAAATGAAAACGTAGCAATTATAAAAAATAATATTATCGTTCCTGAAATGTCATTTCAACAATCTAATGGGATCCTAAGAAATGCTAAATATAATTCTGTAATAAAAAATGGAACAAACTCTTTTATAAAAAAAATCAAAGGTAAGGTTTGTAATTTAAATCAAGGAGCAAGTGGTAATAATTTTTTTCATTTTATTTTTGATATTTTGCCAAAAATTTATATTTTAAAATCAAAAATTAATTTAACTGAAATTAATTTTTTTTATGTCTCAAATATAAAATTTTGGCAAATTAAGATTTTCAATATGATCGGTATTAAGAATAAAAAACTTTTAGATAGTGAAGAATTTAATCATATTTATGCTAATGAAATTTTTTCTGTAGAACATCCATGGTATGAAAAAGGGGAATTTCAGAGACAAGTAAAGAATATACCCCGATGGATAATTGATTTTAATAGAAAAATATTTTTAAAAAGATCTTTAAAAATAGTCACAAAAAAAAAAATATTTTTAGACCGTTCAAGTTCAAATTACAATCATTGCCAAATTGAAAATATAAATGACATAAAAAATTTATTATTTAGAGAAAATTTTGAAATAATTCAGCCAGAAAAAAAGAGTTTTCAAAATCAAATACATATTTATAAAAAAGCATCTATTATCCTCGGTGCTCATGGTGCATCTTTTACAAATATCATATTTTGTAAACCCGGAACAAAAATTATTGAAATAATTCCATCTGACCACCCAAATAAAAAATGTGAGACGATAAGTAAATTTTTGAATTTAAAATATTATCGAATAAAAACAAAAAAAAATAATTCTGACAAAAATTATCCATTTAAAATTTATCTTGAAAAGAAGCACTTAAAATTAATAAAAAAAATTATTGATCTTTAGAAATTTTTAAAACTCCTATAAATGCTTCTTGTGGAATTTCTACTCTGCCAAATTGTTTTGATCTAGCTTTCCCTTTTTTTTGTTTCTCTAATAATTTTCTCTTTCTATCTGTAGCGCCACCTCCATGTATTTTTGTAAGCACATCTTTTTTAAATCCTTTGATGGTTTCCCGAGCTATAATTTTTCCTCCAATCGCTGCTTGTACCGGAATCATAAAATTATGTCTTGGAATTAAATCTTTTAATTTTTCACAAACTTCTCTGCCTGTTTTTTGTGCAAAATCTTTATGAATCATCATTGCAAGAGCGTCTACAGGCTCACCATTCACCAAAATTCCTAACTTTACCAAGTCTCCTTCTTTGTATCCATCTATGTCATAATCAAAGCTCGCATAACCACTCGTCATTGATTTTATTCGATCATTGAAATCAAAAACTACTTCATTTAAAGGTAGCTCGTATGTTATTACAGCTCTATTTCCTGAGTAAGTTAAATTTGTCTGAATGCCTCTTTTGTCTTGGCACAATTTAATTATTGAACCCAAATATTGATCTGGCGTGATTACAGTTGCTTTTATCCAAGGTTCTTCAATAGATTTAATTATTGTTGGATCTGGTAAACTTGAAGGATTTTGTAGATCAATAACATCACCTTTGTTCAAATTGACCTTATAAACCACACCCGGAGTTGTTGTAAGTAAATTAACATCAAATTCCCTTTCAAGTCTTTCAGTTATGATCTCAAGATGAAGAAGACCTAAAAAGCCACATCTAAAACCTAATCCCAAGGCTGACGAGGATTCTGCCTCAAAAGAAAAACTTGAGTCATTTAGCTGTAACTTTGCTAAACCATCTTTTAATTTTTGATATTCTGAGCTATCAACTGGAAATAAACCACAAAATACTACTGGTTTACTTGGTTTAAAACCGGGTAAAGGTTCTACTGCAGGCTTCGAAGCATCACAAATAGTATCTCCAACTTTTGTTTCCGATAAAACTTTTATCCCAGTTGTTATAAAACCAATTTCTCCACTATTTAATTCTTTTATATCTTTTGGCTTTGGGGTAAATACACCAACTTTTTCAACAATATAATCTTGATTTGTAGAAAGCATCTTAACTTTCATATTTTTTGTAATTTTACCATTAATTATTCTCACTAAAATCACAACTCCAAGATATGTATCATACCAACTATCAACTAATAAACATTTTAAATCCTCTTTAGAATTTCCAATAGGACCAGGCAACTTATTTATAATTTGTTCAAGTATTTCATCAATACCTTCACCGGTTTTTCCTGAACATGGAACAGCATTATCAGTATCTATTCCAATTACATCCTCAATTTGTTTTTTAGTTTTATCGATATCTGATGCTGGTAAATCTATTTTATTTAAAACTGGAATTATTTCATGATTAATATCTAATGCTTGATAGACATTAGCCAAGGTTTGTGCTTCAACTCCTTGGGTGCTATCAACAATTAATATAGATCCTTCACAAGCATATAGGGATCTACTTACCTCATAACTAAAATCAACATGGCCAGGAGTATCAATAATATTTAGTATATAATTATTTCCATCTTTAGATTTATAATTTAATTTTACAGTTTGAGCTTTAATTGTAATACCTCTTTCTCTCTCAATATCCATTGAGTCTAGAACTTGAGCTTTCATCTCTCTTTCAGTTAAACCTCCACATTTATGAATAATCCTATCAGCTATAGTTGATTTACCATGATCTATATGTGCAATAATTGCGAAATTTCTGATGTTATTGATAGTGCTCATACTATTAAGATCTAATTTTAGCGCCAGTTTTATTCTCAACAGCTTTAATTATCAAATTAGTGATATTTTCTAAGTCATTATCATTTAATGTTTTTTCATTAGATTGAATAGTTACGCTTATTGCTATTGATTTTTGATTTTCTGGAATATTTTGCCCCTCATAAACATCAAAAACCTTAATATTGCTAATTAACTTGTTATCAACACTCGAAATAACATTTACTAAATCTTGTGCTTTAACATCTTTATTAACAATAAAAGCAAAGTCTCTCTCTGATTTTTGAAAATCTGAAACATCAAATTGTTTTTTTTGATCATTTAATGTTTTTCTTGGTAATTTTAAATTATCTAAAAATATTTCAAATCCAACTAAAGACTCAGTTTTAACGTCTACTTTCTTAAGAATATTAGGATGAATTTCTCCAAAGTATGCTGCTACATTATCTTTTCCAGAATTCAAAAATAATCTACCTGATTTACCTGGATGATAATAAGTTGGAGTTTCATTATCTATGAAAAATTTATCATAGCTATATCCTGCCTCCACTAAAGTCTGAATTACATCTCTCTTAACATCAAATACGTCCACATTTCTCTCTTCTTCAATCCAGGATAGTCTAGATTTTTTACCCGAAGACAGACCGCAAACCACAGTATTTTGTTCACCTGGATTTGAACCAGTAAAAATTGGACCTATTTCAAATATTGATAAATCTTTAAAACCTCTATCTAAGTTTTTTCTAATAGACATGATTAAATTTGAAAATATTGAATTTCTCAAAACACCTAAATCAGAACTAATTGGATTTACAATCTCAATTTCTTTATTCTTTTCTTTAAAATGAATATTATAATTAGAGTCAGTGAATGACCATGTTATTGCTTCTAAATAACCTTTAGATGCAATAGCTCTTTGTAAGAAATGAAATAATTTTTGTGATTTAGTTAAAGTAGATTTTGATCTAACTTTTGTTGGATAAATAGTTTTTATTTTGTCGTAACCACTTATCCTTACTAACTCTTCGACAATATCAATTTCTTGTGAAATATCAGGTCTCCAAGATGGTACTATTATTTTTATAAAGTTTTTTTCTTTTTTATATTGAAAACCAAGATCTTTTAATATCTTAAATATTTGAGTAGTAGAAATTTTGAAGCCAGATATTTTTTCAAACAAAAATGGATTAAATCTTATTATTTTATTTTTATATGTTTCTAATTTTTGGATATCTACTTTACTAATTTCACCGCCACAGATTTCTTTAATCAATATTGAAGCTTTATTTAAACCTGCTTCGATGGATTGTGGATCAATACCTCTTTCAAACCTAAATTTTGCATCTGTATCTAAATTTAATTTTTTTGCAGTCTTTCTTATAGATCTTGGATCAAAATAAGCTGACTCTAATAATATATTTTTTGAATTGAATTCTGTGCTTGATCTTGTTCCTCCAATTATTCCACCTAATCCCAAAATACCTTTATAATCGCTTATAACACACATGCCATTTTCTAATTTATAAACTTTATTATCAAGTGCTGTAAATTCTTCTCCCTCTTTAGAATTTCTTACTATGATACCTTTTTCAATTTTATCAGCATCGTACGCATGTAGTGGGCGATTTATATCGAGCATTACATAATTAGTTATATCAACAATTGCTGAAATTGGTTTTTGACCAACTGAGATTAATTTATCTTTTAACCATTTAGGACTCTCAATATTTTTTACGTTAGAAATCAAACAACTTCCAAAAACACCACATCCTTGGTCTTTTTCTTTATTTATTTTAATATTTAATGTTTGTTTTATTTTAGATTTGATTTTAATTTCTTTTAATTCTTTTAATTTTCCAAAACCTGAAGCAGCTAAATCTCTTGCTATCCCTCTAACACCAAGGCAATCAGGTCGATTAGGTGTTATAGATAAATCAATTAGATTCGAACTTGATTTTGAAAAAAAACTCTTTCCAATTCTTTTTGCATATTTTGTTGATGATAACTCTGCTATTCCATCACTCTCATTTGATAAATCTAATTCTGACTCTGAACAAAGCATACCATAGGAAGTAACACCTCTAATTTTTGCTACTACTAATTTTGTATTTGTTTTAGGGATAACTGATCCTGGCGGAGCATATATTGTGATTAATCCCTCTCTAGCATTATTGGCGCCACAAACAACTTTTAGTATTTCTTGGTTACCAATACTAACATCGCAGACTTTCAGTCTATCTGCATTTGGATGTCTCTCTATTTTAATTATTTTTGCTACCTTAAATAAATCAAGGCCATTAGATAAATTTTCTACACTTTCAACCTCTAGACCAATATTAGTGAGTTGCTCTAAAAGTTTTGTATCTTTCTCTTTTGTAATTAAATGATCTTTAAGCCAGTCAAATGTAATCTTCATCGACTCAAACCCCTGTAATTTGTAGGCACATCTAATGGATCAAACCCAAAATGATTTAACCACCTATAATCAGAGTCAAAAAAAGCTCTTAAATCATTAATACCGTATTTTAGCATTGCTAATCTATCTATACCTATACCAAATGCATATCCTTGAAATTTATTAGGATCAACTTTCACATTTTTCAAAACATTTGGATGTACCATTCCACATCCTAATATTTCAAGCCATTGGTCACCTTCACCAATCTTTAATTTTCCATTTTTAAATTGATACCCAATATCAACCTCAGCAGATGGTTCTGTAAAAGGGAAGTGGCTTGGTCTAAATCTCATTTTGATTTTATTAACTTCAAAGAATTCTTTTATAAAATGTTCTAAACATCCTTTTAAATGTCCCATATTAATGTTTTTATCTATGTGAAGTCCTTCTACTTGATGAAACATTGGAGAATGGGTCTGATCACTATCTGATCTATAAGTTCTTCCCGGTGCAATAATTTTAAATGGTGGTTTATTATTTAGCATAGTTCTAATTTGAACTGGTGAAGTATGAGTTCTTAATAATTTTTGTTTTTTTTTATCTAAATAAAAAGTGTCATGCATATCTCTTGCTGGATGATTATCAGGAGTATTTAAAGCAGTGAAATTATTATATTCATTTTCAACATCTGGGCCCTCCTCAACGTTAAAGCCTATTTCAGAAAATATTGAGGATATTTCATCAATTGTTTGTGAAACAGGATGAATTTTACCTTTTACAAAAGGTCTTTCAGGTAGAGTTATATCTATTTTCTCTTTTTCTAGTTTTTCATTAATTTCAGCATTTTGAATTTCTGTTATCTTAACGTTGATAAGATTTTGTAATTCATCTTTTAAAATATTTAAGTCTGATGCAAATTTTTTTCTCTCATTCTCAGTGATAGATCCAATTTTCTTAAACTGTGAAGTAATTAATCCATTTTTACCAAATAGATTAGATTTTATATCATTTAATTCAGAGAGGTTCAGTTTCCTATTTAATTTTATAAAAAATTCGTTTTTTATTTTTGTAAGATCTGACATTTTTACAGATTATTTCTTCAGCGAAATAAAACAATAGTGAAGATTAATTTAAAGCAGATTGTGCTTTTTGAACAATAGTTTTAAAGGCTTCTGGGCTATCGTAGGCTATCTCAGCAAGTATTTTTCTGTCAATTTTTATTCCACATTTATTCAATCCATTAATAAACTTAGAATATGTTAATCCTTCAGCTCTAACTCCAGCATTAATTCTTTGTATCCAAAGTGATTTAAAATCTCTTTTTTTATTTCTACGATCTCTATAAGCATATTGCATTGCTTTCTCCATCGCTTGTTTTGCTACTCTAATAGTATTTTTTCTTCTGCCCCATTGTCCTTTGACAGCTTTTAAAACTTTTTTATGCTTTGCCCGACTTGTTACACCTCTTTTTACTCTAGCCATTCTAACCTCTTAAGCTGTAAGGCATATACGACTTTACAATTTTTCCATCTTGTTTTGATAACGTAGTGGTGCCTCTTAGCTTTCGTATTTGTGAATTTGTTCTTTTTATCATGCCATGTCTTTTACCCGCTTGAGCAGATAATACTTTCCCTCTTGCTGATATTTTAAACCTTTTTTTAGCTGAGCTTTTAGTTTTTAGTTTTGGCATATTTCTGCGAGGTTATACAAAGAATGATAAAAATTTACAACCCTAATAAACCCTTATAATGGTTGAATTACCATGATCATTTGTTTGCCATCAAACTTTGGTTGTAATTCTACCTTACCTACCTCCTTCATATCCTCTTTAATTTTGGTCATTAATTCATTTCCTAAATGAGAATGCTGAAGCTCTCTTCCTTTGAATCTAATTGTGAATTTTACTTTATCACCTTTAGAAATAAATTTTTTAGCATTTTTTACTTTAAATTCATAATCATGTGTTTCGGTCACTGGTCTCATTTTTATTTCTTTTAAAGAAACTATTTTTTGTTTTTTCTTTGCTAAATTAGCTTTTTTTTGAGCATCATATTTAAACTTTCCCATATCCATAATTTTACATACTGGGGGTTTAGCATTTGGAGCAATCTCTATTAGATCAAGCCCCTGATTTTTTGCCATTGAGATAGCTTCATTAGTACTTAGGATTCCTAAATTTTCACCCTCACTTGTTATTACTTGAACATCAGGTGATGAAATTCTGTTGTTAGACCTTGGGCCTCTATCTTTTGTTCTTCTCTGAAAATAGTTTTGTTTGAAATCTGCCACTTAGTTTGAAGGAGCTTTATTTAAAGCTGAATAAGTTTTTAAAAATAAATTCAAATCCATATTTTCTTGTTTATTAGAATCCAACTTTCTAATCGTTACTGAGTTACTGTCAACTTCTTTTTTACCACAAATTAATAAAACAGGTATTTTTGTCAGTGAATGATCTCTTATTTTATAATTCAAGTTATGTTTTTTTAAATCAACTGTAGAACTCATTCCAGCTTCTTTTATTTTCTTTGAGACTTTTGAAGCATAATCATCAAACTCTTCAGAAATTGGAATTACAACTGTTTGGAGAGGTGAAATCCAAAAAGGAAATTTACCAGCATAATTTTCAATTAAAATTCCAATAAATCTTTCTAATGAACCGAACAACGCCCTATGTAACATCACAGGAACTTTTTTTGTTCCATCTTTATCAACATAAGATGCATCTAATCTACCTGGTAAATTAAAATCTACTTGAAGTGTTCCACACTGCCAATCTCTACCAATTGCATCTCTTAAAACAAATTCAATTTTAGGACCATAAAAAGCTCCTTCCCCTTTATTAATACTATACTCTAATTTAGATGCTTTAACTGCCTCCAATAATGATGCCTCGGCTTTGTCCCAAATTTCATCATTACCAACTCTAACTTTTGGTCGATCAGCATATTTAAGAATTACATTTTCAAAACCAAGATCTTTATAAATATCTAAAATTAAATTAGTTACACTTAAACACTCGCTAGTAATTTGGTCTTCAGAACAAAATATATGAGCATCATCTTGAGTAAAAGCTCTTACCCTTAGCAGTCCGTGTAAAGCACCTGAAGGCTCATATCTATGGACCTTTCCAAATTCTGTAATTCTTAAAGGTAAATCTCGATAACTTTTCAGACCTTGATTAAAAACTTGAATATGACCCGGACAATTCATTGGTTTAATTGCAAATATTTTTTCATCTGGTGTTTCAGAAGTATACATATTTTCACCATATTTTTCCCAATGACCAGATTTCTCCCACAACAATCGATCTAGCACCTCAGGTGTATTTACCTCTTTATAACCAGCAGCATCTTGTTTTGCTCTCATGTAATGAATTAATTTTTGAAAAATCGCCCACCCTTTTTCATGCCAAAAAACTGAGCCCGGGCTCTCTTCTCTAAAATGGAATAAATCCATTTCTTTACCTAACTTTCTGTGGTCTCTTTTTTCTGCCTCTTCAATTCTTGTTAAATATGAATCTAAATCTTTTTGATTAGCCCAACCAGTTCCATAAATTCTTTGAAGCATTTCATTTTTTGAATTTCCGCGCCAGTATGCTCCTGAAACTTTTGTAAGTTTAAAAGCTTTACCAATTTTACCAGAGGATAATAAATGAGGTCCCCTACATAAATCATGCCATGTATCACCATGATGATAAACTGAAAGCTCCTCATTCTCGGGGATACTCTCTATTATCTCTGCTTTATATTTTTCTCCAATTTTTTTAAAATGACTTATTGCTTTTTTTCTTTCCCAAACTTCTCGTCTTGTTTTTACGTCTTTGTCAATTATTTCTGACATTCTTTTTTCAATTTTTTTTAGATCATCACTTGTGAAAGGCTCTTTTCTAGCAAAGTCGTAATAAAAGCCATTTTCTATCACTGGTCCTATAGTCACTTGTGTACCGGGAAATAATTCTTGAACAGCCATAGCCATAATATGTGCTGTATCATGTCTAATCACTTCTAAACCTTCTGGGTCTTTTGAGGTAAAAATTTTTACTGAACAATCTTTATTTATTTCAAAATATAAATCTTTCATTTCTCCATCAACACTCATTACTAATGCTTGCTTAGATAGAGATTTGCTAATTTTATCAGCAACTTCTAAACCAGTTACTGTCTTTTTAAAATCTATATTTTTACCATCAGGTAATGTTATTGTAGGCATTTAATTAATTAATTTTTTATATTCTGAATAAGTAGAAAAACACATTTTTTCAACATTAAATTTCTCAACAACATTTTTTCTACCCTTAGCTCCTATAGATTGCAATGTTAATTCATCTAAACTTAATGCTTTAAGAATTTTTTCGCTCAGTGATTTAGCATTACCAGATTTAAATAAAAAACCAGTTTTTTCATCAATAACTGTCTCTCTAGAACCACCAATATCACTTGCTATAATCAATTTTTTCATTGATTGGGCTTCTACAGATACTCTGCCGAAAGCCTCTGGTTCTATAGAGGCTGAAATAACAATATCTGAAACTTTATAAGCTAGCGCCATATCTTTACAATGATCAATAAATTTAACCTGATTTGTGGTTCGAAACTGCTCACTTAGTCTAATCAATTTTTTTTTATATAAATCGCGACCTTGATCGCTTCCAAGAATAACAGCATAAAATGCTTCATAGCCTAATTGAATGTTTATCAGATTGATGGATTCCAAAAACAATTCTTGACCTTTCCAAGATGTAAGTCTTCCAGGCATAAGAATTATTTTTTTATTTTCACTGATTTCCCAACTCTTCAGTAAATTATTTTGCTCAGTCTCCATTTTTGTACTTTCATCAAAATAATCAACATTAATTCCTCTAAATATAACCAAAAATCTTTTGTTAATATTCAAATATTCTGAATAATTTTCTTTTATATGAGAAAATATAAAATTTGATCCAGCTATGATCAAATCAGATCTAACCATTACTGAATTGTAAATTTTTTTAAATCTACTTTTAAAATTATAAGTTCCATGAAAAGTGGTAACAAATTTTCTTCCAGTTAATTTGGTTGCTAGCAAACAAGACCAAGCAGGTGCTCTACTCCGAGCATGAACTATTTGAATATTGTAAATAAAAATTATTGTAATAAGGGCAATTCCGTTAAATAGGATTAAAAGGGGATTTTTACTATGAACAGGAAGCTTTATAATTTTAACTTTTTCCTTATCAACGTATTTAATTAATTCTCCTCCACTTGTTACTATAAAAGATTTACAATCATTTTCTGGAAGATAATGTGCAATGTCATAACAGCCCGTTTCAGCGCCTCCAAAACCTAATTTTGGTATGACTTGTAAAACATTTATATTAGACGACATTAAATAAGATTATATAATATTAGCTAAAACTAATAAACTTTAATGACTAATTTTAAATACATAAAAATAAGCAAATCAAAAAAGATTAGATATCTCAAGTACGATCGAAAAAATACAACCTATATTGTTTTTTTACACGGATTCATGTCAGATTTGAATGGTAAAAAACCCAAAGCCTTTTTAAATTTTGCAAAAAGAAACAAATTTGGATACCTGGCTCTTGAATATTCTGGTCATGGAAAATCATCAGGTAATTTTATTAACGGAAATATCACAAAATGGACACGAGATACTTCTTCGTTAATTAAAAAAGTTGTTAGAACAAATAAAATGATACTAATCGGATCAAGTATGGGAGCTTGGATAGCGATTAATCAATTCAAATATTTTCAAAAACAAATTAATGGTTTTTTAGGTATAGGATCTGCACCTGATTTTCTTGATCATCTAATGTGGAAAAAATTTTCGAAACAAAAGAAAAAAGAAATTAAGAAAAAAGGTATCATTAATTTAAAGCATGGTGAATATGAGTATCCTATCACATATCAATTAATCAAAGACGGTAAGAAAAATAGAGTTTTAAATAAGAAAATTAAAAAAATTTTAAATGTTACCATGGTGCATGGTGGTAAAGATAAATCGGTTCCTGTTTCTTTCTCTAGAAAAGTTTTAAAGATTTTCAAAAATGCAAAAAAAAAGTTAGTAATTGTTAAAAATGGAGATCACAGTCTTTCATCATCCAAATGGTTAATTTTATTGCAGAAAGAGCTTAAATTAATTATTAACTAACATTTTTAATTTTAGATCTATTTGATAAAGGGTTTTTAAGTTTATCTAGCATTTCCTTTGGACAAACTTGAACAAAATTTTTTATTTCTTCATTAAAATTAGTAATAATTTTTTTAGATAAGATAGATTCTGTCTCTACATGATGCTCAGTTATTAGATCCTTCAAAAAACCTAACCAATAGTCAGTTTCGATATTTTGCCAAACAACTGAGTCTGGATTAATTTTCTTTTCAAATTCCTTATCTTTGTCATAAATAAAGGCCATACCTCCTGTCATTCCTGCTGCAAAATTATCACCAACATTTCCAAGTATTACAACTGTACCTCCTGTCATATATTCACATCCATTGGAGTCGCACCCCTCTATAACTGTTGTAGCACCTGAATTTCTAACTGCAAATCGATCACCTGCTTGACCTGCAGCAAAAAGTTTTCCTGATGTAGCTCCGTAGAGGACAGTATTTCCTATTATTGTATTTTCATTTGAAACTAAATTACTTTCATCAGACAATTTTATTGAAATTGTAGCCCCCGATAAACCTTTTCCAACATAATCATTTGCATCACCTTTGAGCACGAGTTTTAAACCCTTTGCCGAAAATGCTCCAAAAGATTGACCAGCTGATCCTTTAAAATTGAGAACTAAAAAGTTTTCTTTTAATTTATCGTATCCATATTTTTTATATAGATGATGCGAGATTCTAGTTCCTACTGCTCTATTTGTATTCTTGATATGATATTCTTTTTTTGGTTTTTCAGAGTTATCTAGTAATTGATCTATTTCAGGCCATATAGCTTGGTCTAATGTATCAGGAACATCATTGATAACTTGTTTTTCACAATATCTTTTATTATTGCCTGGATCAGCCTGAACAAATAAAGGATTCAGATCTAGGTCGTCTAAATTTGGAGAGGCTTTGTTTACTTGCATTAATAAATCTGTTCTTCCAATAATTTCATTTAAAGATTTAAAACCAAGGGTCGCTAATATTTCTCTTACCTCTGTTGCGATAAAAGTAAATAAATTAACTATTTTATCTGGAGTCCCAGTAAATTTTTCTCTTAGTTTCTCATCTTGAGTACAAACTCCAACTGGACATGTATTGGAGTGACACTGTCTAACCATTATACATCCCATTGCAACCAATGCAGTAGTTGCAACTCCAAATTCTTCCGCACCCATCATTGCAGCTATAACTACATCTCTACCAGTTTTAATACCACCATCAGTTCTTAAAGTTACTTTATGTCTTAAATTATTTAATGTCAGAACTTGATTGGCTTCTGTCAATCCCATCTCCCATGGAATACCGACATATTTTACACTTGTTTGAGGTGTCGCTCCAGTTCCACCATTATGCCCTGATATCAAGATTATATCAGCTTTAGCTTTTGCAACACCAGCAGCAATAGTCCCTACACCAGAAGACGCAACCAGCTTTACGCCTATTCTAGCTTTAGGATTAATTTGTTTTAGATCATAAATAAGTTGTGCCAAGTCTTCGATTGAATAAATATCATGATGTGGTGGGGGAGAAATTAAAGTGACTCCAGGCGTAGAATGACGTAATTTTGCTATTTCATCAGTTACCTTAAAACCAGGCAATTGACCACCTTCTCCTGGTTTGGCCCCTTGTGCAATTTTTATTTCAATTTCATTACAATTATTAAGATAGTTTATTGTAACTCCAAATCTTGCAGAAGCAATTTGTTTCACTCTTGAATTAGCACTATCACCACTATCCATAATGTTAAATCTTTTTTCATCTTCACCACCTTCTCCGCTACAAGAAGCACCTTTAATTCTATTCATCCCAATTGCTAAAGTTTCGTGTGCCTCTTTAGATAATGCACCATGGGACATACTCCCACTTCCAAATCTTTTTAATATATTTTCAATAGGCTCAACATCTGAAATATTTATTGGGGAATTTAATTTTTTTTTCCTAAAATCAACTAAATCTCTCAAATTTATCGGTGGAAGATTATAAATACCCTCAGCATATTTTTTGTAAGCTGTATATGAATTTAATCCTACAGCACTCTGTAATAAATGTATTAATCTTCCTTGGTATTGGTGGGTTTCACCATTCTTTCTATATCTATAAATTCCCCCAATCGGTAAAACAGTCTCAGTACTTTCAAAGGCTTCTTTATGAATATCTCTAATTTTTTTTTCTATTCCTAATAATCCAATACCTGAAATTTTTGAGGTTACACCAGGAAAATAATCATCTACTATTGTTCTACTCAAACCAACTGTTTCAAAATTGCAGCCACCTCTGTAAGAACTTAAAACTGATATACCCATTTTAGACATTATTTTTAAAAGACCTGCATTCACAGACTTGATATATCTTTGTACACATTCATCAAAACTAAATTGGCCAAAAAGTTTTTTTTCATGTCTGTTGTATAAGCTGTCAAAAGCTAAATAAGGATTCACGGTAGTTGCACCAACACCTATCAATGTTGCAAACGAATGTGTATCTAAAGCCTCACCTGACTGAACATTGATTGATACATATCCTCTTAGTTTTTTTTTAATTAAAAAAGTATTAATAGCACCTACACAAAGCAGCATGGGCATTGGGAGTTTTTTTGAGGAAAGTTCTTTATCACTTAAAATTAATTGAGTTACGCCTTGCCTTACAGCAATTTCCGACTCTTTCTGAATTCTTTCTATAGCATCTGATAATGTGTCTGTATGGAAGAATGTACAATCAATAATCTCAGAATTCTTACCAAAAAAATTAGTAAACTTTCTAAATTGGGTGTTTGACAAAATTGGACTATTCAAAACATAAATATTCTCTTTAGTTAAAGTATCAAAGTCTAATATGTTACCGAGATTTCCAAATCTTGTTTTTAAACTCATAACTTTATTTTCTCTTAAAGAGTCTATTGGAGGATTGGTCACCTGGCTAAAATTTTGTCTGAAAAAATGGTACAGTGGTCTATATTTATCAGAAAGGACAGCTAAAGGTGTATCATCACCCATAGACCCTGTTGCTTCTTTTGCATCCTCGGCCATTGGATGCAAAATTAATTCTAAATCTTCTAAACTAATTCCATAAGTATACTGTCTTCTTCTTAAATCTTCGCCACTATATGAAAATTTTTCATTAGTAATTGGCAACTTTTCATCTAAATCAATTATTTGATTATTAAAATGTTTAAACTCTTTAGCTAAATAATCTTTGATTTTTTCATTTGAAAAAACTTTACCTTTTTCGATTCTTACTCCTATAATTTCTCCCGGTCCTAATCTTCCTTTAGAAATAATTTTTTTCTCATTTAATTCAAACATACCTGTTTCAGATCCTGCAAAAAATAATTTATCCCTTGTAATTGCATACCTAAGAGGTCTTAATCCATTTCTGTCATTTGCCGCTATAACCCACTCATTATCTGTAGCTGCTATTGCAGCGGGGCCATCCCATGGCTCCATAGTACTATTTAAAAAATTAAATAATTGTTGATGACTTTTTGATAATGTTTTGTTTTTTTTTGACCAAGCATCTGGTATCAACATCAATTTTGCTAAAGGCGCTGGTTGACCAGATTTATTTAAAAGTTCAAAAACATTATCTAATGCAGCTGAGTCAGAAACTCCTTTTTGAATTACAGGTTTTAAATTTTCTATATCATCAAAAAGAGGGCTACTCATTTCTTGCTCATGAACTTTCATCCAATTTTTATTTCCTTTGTAAGTATTTATTTCTCCATTGTGTGCAATTGCCCTGAATGGTTGTGCCAAGCTCCAGCTAGGAGCAGTATTAGTGGAAAATCTTTGATGAAATATTGCATATCTTGAGACAAATCTTTGATCTTTTAAGTCTAAATAAAAATCAGATATAGCCTCTGCCAAATATAATCCTTTGTAAATAATAGATTTGGAGCTGATTGAACAAATATAAAAATTATTTAGAGATACTTCTAAAGCTTTATTTTCTATTTTTTTTCTAACCTCATAAATTTTTCTCTCCAGATTTCTATCTGTTAGGTTTGTGTCATTAGATTTAAATAAAACTTGAATAATCTCTGGCATTGTTAAGAGAGCCTTTTCTCCTAAAACCTTTGGGTTAACCGGTACTTGTCTCCAACCATAAATACTAAAATTATTTTTTGTTAATTCACTTTCAACAATTGTTTTACAACTCTCCTGTGATGAATAATCATTTCTTGGTAGAAAAATCATTCCGACACAAATTTCTGAATTATCATAATCATGTCCAGTTACCTCAATTTTTTCTATAAAAAAATCTTTTGGAATTTCTACATGAATTCCTGCACCATCACCTGTTTTTCCATCAGCATCTACTG
>CABXTP010000002.1 GCA_902515175.1 uncultured Pelagibacteraceae bacterium | reverse complement strand
TCAAATTGAGAGAAGCAACTATAAGCCGACAATTTTAATTGGTATTATGAGAGGTGCGGCCCCAATGATAGATGTCCTTAGCAGAATTTTTAAATTAAAGTGTGCTTACCTCGCAGTAGAATCATACAGTGGCAAGGGCGCAGAAGATGAACAAGGAGACATTGTATTTTCAAGGGAGATGAGTTCAATAGCTCCTAACATGGGTGGAAGAATTTTACTTTGTGATGATTTATCAGATACAGGAATTACTTTTAATAAAAGTATAGACTGGTTAAGAAAATATGAACCAATAAAGGGTAAGATTGAAGATATAAAAACAGCCACTCTATGGAAAAAAAAAAAATCTACATTTGAACCTGATTTTTGTGCAGTTAAATTAGATGCGGACCCGTGGATTGTACAGCCATTTGAAATTTATGAAGAAATAAGGATTGAAGAAATAATCAAAAAACATCAAAAATAAAAAAAAGGGCGGCAAATAAAAGCCGCCCAAATTTTTAATTTTTTATTTTAAGCTACTAAGAAACTTACAATACTAAGAGCAGCTATTACCCAAATAGCTGGACTAGTACTATCAAATTTTCCAGTACAAAGTTTTACTGCCGCGTAAGCAACAAAGGCTAATGCAATTCCATTCGAGATAGAGTAAGTAAATGGCATTGCGATCATTGCAAGTACTGCTGGCCCCGACTCTGCTATATCATCCCACTCAATATCTGTAATATTTCTTACAAATAATGTTGCTATGTATATCAAAGCAGCTCCATCAATCTCTTTTGGTAAGGACGTTGCTAATGGACTAAAGAATAAACAAGCTAAAAACAAGACGCCAATCACTAGGGATGTCATTCCTGTTCTTCCACCTGCTTTTACTCCAGCCGCACTTTCGACATAGGTAGTAACCGTAGAAGTACCTAGAACTGATCCAACAACTGTAGAAGCACTGTCTGATAACATAGCTTTGTTGATATCTTTTATTTTCCCATCAGGGCCGATTTTTCCAGATACATTCGCTACACTTGTTAGTGTTCCTGCGGTATCAAAAAAGTCGATAAAAAACAAAGTGAAAATTACAGTTACCATTGAAGCACTTAAAGCAGCACCTAAATCAAATGTCATCAAGTGTGTCATGGGTGGCGGGGAAGAAACAACCCCATTAAATTTACCTAATCCAGTTACCCAAGCAATTGCACTAAAGAGAATTATTCCAATAATGATATTTCCTTTTATATTCATTTTTTCCATAACTATCATTGAAATAAATGCTCCAGCTCCTAAAAGCAGAAGAGGATTAGAAACATCACCAAGTTGCACAAGCGTTACTGGATTATCAGCAGTAAGTCCCATAATTTCAAAACCAATAATTGCTAAAAACAATCCTATTCCAGCACCAATTCCTAATTTTAAACTTTTTGGAATTGAATTAATTAACCAAGCTCTTAAAGGGGTTAATGAAATTATTAAGAAGACTACACCTGCAACTAAAACCGCACCAAGTGCTTCAGCAGGAGTGTATTCCATTCCTAAACAAACACCATACGCGATAAATGCATTTATCCCCATTCCTGGTGCAAGTCCAACTGGCCAAGTTTTAGCGTAAAATGCAGCAATAAAACAAGCTAATGCTGCTGCAAGAGCTGTTGCTGTAAAAACACCACCAAAATCAAAACCGCCGTCGGAGAGTATGACAGGATTTAAAAACATTATATAAGCCATTGTCAAAAAGGTCGACACTCCTGCAATGACTTCAGTTTTAAAATCTGTCTTATGTTTTTTGTAGTTAAAGTAGTTATCTAACATTAGACCTCCATTTTTTAACCACAGTAGATGATTCTAATTAAAAAATCTTTATTTTGAATTTGTTCAATTCCCATGAATTGCACTATTTTGATTAAATTTACAACTCTGAGGTTAGTTAATCATTATTATTTCATGATATAAAATGAATATGAAATTTAAAAACTTAATTATTTTAGTATCAATTTTTTTTGTTTTAACAGGATGTCAAACAATTAAAAAAAAATCTGATGCTATAGCAGAAAAAGAAAATCAAAAATATGGAAAATTTGTTGGAAATAATATTGATGAATTAAATATTGAATTAGGAAAACCTACAGATAGTTTTTTGAATGAAACAGGTAACAATGTATTTGTATATAAGTCAAAAAAATATGGAATTTCATGTGAAAGAAAGTTTGAGGTAAATCAAAAAAATATTATTGTAAGTTTTTCTTCAAGTGGATGTATTTAACTAACGTATTCTTAATAAATCTTGTGGGGGAAATCCCCCACAAGTAAGGTAATAAATTATTTTATTTCAATAATTTTTTTCTTTTTATGCTCTGGAACAACTCTTTCACAAGAAATTGTTAACAAACCATCTTTAAGTTCAGCACCATTAACTTTCACATCATCCGCAATTGTAAATGATCTTGCAAATTGTCTCTGAGATATTCCTTTATGAATAATCTCTCCATCGTCATTTTTGTCATCAGACTTATTAACTTGTTTTGTTTTTACAGTTAATATCTTGTCCTCAAACTCTACTTCAACATCTTTTTTATTGAAGCCAGCTAATGCAACTTCTATTGCATAATTATCACTGCCAGTTTTTCTGATGTTATATGGTGGGTAATTTGATTGCATTGTCAAAGAACCATTACCAAGCATATTTTCGAATTGGTCAAACATGTCGTCAAAACCAATTGAAAAAGGTCTTAGGGTATTAAATATAGATAAATCCTTACTTGTCATAATATCCTCCTTTGTTAAGCAAGTTTATTTATTGTTAGTCCCATTAGGCAACCAACAATACTTATATGGGTGTTATTTGTTTTTTTTCAAGATATCAAATTTTAATTTTTTCGGAGATCTTTAAAATAAAAGCGTAGTCAAAAGCTATTTCTTCAATTGCACCATCTCTACCTGACTTACCTCCGTGACCTGCATTCATCTCAGTTTTTAATAAAAGCAAGTTGTTATCTGTTTTCAAATCTCTAAGTTTGGCTGTAAATTTTGCTGGTTCATCAAACAATACTCTATTATCACTTAAGCTTGTTGTAATTAACATGTGAGGGTAATCCATTTTTTTTATATTGTTATATGGAGCATAGGAGTAGATATAATCAAAGTGATCTTTTTTATCTTTTGCATTACCAAATTCATCAAATTCTCCAACAGTTAAGGGCAAGGAATGGTCCAAGTTAGTTGTTAATGAGTCAACAAACGGCACAGCCATAACTATTCCAAGAAATAGTTCTGGCGATTGATTTACTACCGCTCCCATTAATAAACCACCAGCTGAGCCACCCATACCAATAATTTTCCCTTCTGATGTATATTTTTTATCAATTAAAAATTTTGCAGCATATATATAATCTTCAAATGTATTTTTTTTGTTAAGAAGTTTTCCCTCTTTCCACCATTTCATCCCTTTTTCCATTCCACCTCTAATATGTGCTGTTACCCAAATAATATTTCTGTCAATTAAACTCAATCTAGTTGAGGAAAAATCTGGAGACATTGAACTTCCATATGATCCATAACCATACAAAAGTAAATTTGCTGACCCATCAATTTTTGTCTTTTTATGTCTAGTTATTGTTATTGGAACTAATCTTCCATCATGAGACGGACACTCTAGCCTTTCGACTATATAATCATCTGGATTATGACCAGATGGGATTTCTTGCTCTTTAACTAATTTTTTTTCTTTTGTTTCTAAATTATATAAATAGGCCTTACCTGGAGTTTTAGGGGATGAGTATGACAAGTAGACCAAGTCAGTATTTTTATCTCTTTGAATTAATGAAACACCAGGCACAATCACTGTTTCATCAGTAAATTTTAATTCCTCCTCAATCCCTGTTTGTTTATTTCTTACAAATAATTTTCCTAAAGCATTTGATTTTTCTCCTCTAATAATCCAATTATTTAAAAATATTAATCCTCCAATTAAAACTTCATCTTTTGCAGCTATATAAATTTTCCATTTTTGATTAGATAAATCATCACATCTCTCAATTTTGAAATCTTCTGCACCATCATTGGTATGACAATAAAAATATTCATCCCAAGAATTTATAGAGTAAATTATACCTTTTTTTCTCTTTTTTATTAATTTTGGTTTTGGATTTTTTTCTGAAACCTCAAAATAGTATTGTTCCGATGTATTATGATCTGATGTTGTTATAAAAAAATATTTTTCATCTGAACTCAAACTAATGCCTACAGTAAATGCCTCACTTTTTTCCTCAAAAATTAGCTCATCGTCTTTGACCGATGATCCAATTTTGTGTCTAAATATTTTTCTTGGCCTATGAAATTCATCAAGTTTTGAATAAAAAAAATATTTGTCGTCTAAACTAAAAGTAATACCTCCACTCGTTTCTTCTATTTTTTCAGTGACAAATTTTCCTGAGGAAATATCTCTTATGTAAATTGTATAATATTCAGAACCTTTTAAATCTAAAGAATAACCTAAAAGTTTGTCATTGTAACTCACCTCTAGGTCTCCAACACCAAAATATTCAGTTTTTAATTTTTTTTTTTCTTCATCACCATTCCAAATTTCTTCTATTTTGTTGCCTCTAATTTTTTTTCTTAACTTTATTGAGTAATTCCCTGTTGTTGTTGTTTTAGTCCAATATTCAAATTCTTTATCTTTAAATTTTAACGATTCATCATCTAATTTTATTCTACCCTTAATTTCATCAAATAATATTTTTTGGCATTGTTTTGTGTCTTTTAAATTATATTCTGTATGATTGTTTTCTTCTTCAAGATATTTCCTTACATCTGGAAGAAGCTTGGAACTATCTTTTAAAACTTCAAGAATATTATCTTGGTGTATCCAACTATAATTATCCTCCCAAGTTGTATTGTGACAAGATTTTAACTCTGGTTTCTTATTAAGTTGTGGTACTTTCATCAAAATATAAATATATGAATATAATAATTTATACAGTAGTCATATTAGTCATTTTTTATTTACTACTACGTTTTATTACTAAAATTTCCTCTAAAAAAATATCAAAAGGTCTAAGATTTCTAGTTATATTGGGATTGATTGCTTTAGCGATTTTATTTGCTGTTGGTGGAAAATTTCTATTAACTTTACCTTTAACTTTAGCAAGTTTAGCTTTATTGAAATTAAAAGGTTTGTCTATTTTTCAATTAATTTCCCTTTTTAGACTTATTCAAACTTTAAGAAGATCTGGTAGATTTTCTTTTAATCAGACAGGCTCTAACAACGTTTCATCAATATCTGTTTCAGAGGCTTATAAAATTTTAAACTTAGATATGAATAGAAAAGTCACTAAAGAAGATGTAAATAAAGCATATATTAAAATACAAAAAAAGATCCATCCCGATATTTCTCCTGAAACCTCAAGATTATCCTCAATTGTAAATGAAGCAAAAGATATTGTACTAAACGATATTTCTTAGTCAGTAATTTCTAAGAATTTCTCAAAAATTTTTTGTGGATCTATTTTTTCTTTACCTAAAGTATTGTGTGTTACTGTTTTTTCTCCTTCTGGAATTATTGGGAACATTTTCGTACTATAATTTCCATAAATCAAAGGAGTATCAGCCATTAAAGTAATTGTTTTAATTCCTAAAGCTGAAGATAAATGACTAAAGCTCGAGTCGTTACAAATGGATACATTACAATTCTTAATTAATGGTAAAATTTCACTAATGGTTAAATTATCTAAACGAGTACATAAATTATTAAATTTAGACTGCAAAATTTCATTTAATATTTCCTGTTCTTCATTTGCCTTACCTGTTGCAAGAAAAAATTTACAATTTTTTATATTTGATATTTTATCAATTACATTTAAAAAAGTTTTTGCAGGAATTCTCTTTGTTGGTCCAGAGCCACCTATGCCCAATAGAATATTTGTAGTACCCTTGACTATTTGAAATTCTTTTGCTGCTTTCGAAATTGACACATTATCAATTTGTACCTCAGGATCTTCATCAACATCTAAATCAAAATTTGATTTTAGGAATTTTTTTGGAACCTCGGTTATGTGTTGTTTGTTTTTTGTTAATAGTGGATATTGGTAAATTTTTGGAATACCAGATATTCTTGCAATTATGTTAAATCTTAGTGATGAATTAAAAATAAAAATTCTATCAAAGTTATTTTTTTTTAAATCCTTAGCTAAATTAAAAATACCAAAAAAACCACCATGTCTATTATTAGTTTTATTATCTCTTTCTAAGATAATAATTTTATCTATATATTTTGTTTGGTGTAAATATTGATTAGCTTTAGAGTTTTCTTTTACCAATATACTTATTGGTGAATTAAATTTTTTGGATAAAGCCTTAATAAAAGGTAGGTAAATTATGGTATCCCCAATACCCATTCTGCTCTGAACTGCTAAAATTTTCATATAGTATTTATAAACTTTACTGAGTATATTTTTATATAAATTTTTATTATGACAAAAATAAGTGGAATTTTTGCTGCTTCAATGTCAGTGCTAAACAATGATTTAAGCTTGAATGTTGAAAAAACAATAATGCATGCTGAGAAACTTATCGATCAAGGTTGTCATGGTACGGTAATATTTGGTAGTACAGGTCAGGCTCAATTAATACCTATTTCAGAAAAAATTGACTTACTTAACAATCTTTCGAGAAGCAAATATAAGGATAAGCATATTATTGGCACAGGTTTAAACTCTTTGGGTGAAACAATAAATTTTATGAAGATTGCAATTTCATTAAACTTAAATAAATTTTTAATTATGCCTCCCGCATATTACATTTATGGTGATGCAGAGGTTTTGGATTTTTATTCTAGAATAATTAATTCTGTGCCAGATTGTAAAATTATTCTATATAATTTTGAGAAACTAAGTGGTTATAAATTTAGTTTGAATTGCGTAGAAACACTTGTAAGTAAATTTCCAAATCAAATAATTGGAGTTAAAGATAGCTCTTACAATTTGTATGAAAATTTAAAACTTAAAAATTTCTCAATTTTACCTGGTTCAGAAATTAAATTGTTAAAAGGTTTGGAATTAGGATGCTCTGGTATAATAACTGCAACATGCAACGTTACAGCAGAATTATCTAGGCAGGTTTATGATGATTTTTTTGCAGGAAAAAAGCAATTACATAATGATAAATTATGTGATGTGAGAAGTACTTTTGATAATTATAATCTAATTTCTGGGTTGCATACCTATTGTGCTCAAAATGACAAAATATATAAAAATATTTTACCACCGCTAAGTCTTTTAAATCGAAATGATGAGGAAGAATTAATGAAAAGATTAAAAGATTTAGAATTTTATAACAAATCAACCATGGCGGCATAAAATGCAATTAGCAAGATTTTTAAATAAAATTTTTAAAAAGGGTGGTTTTGTATTGACTGATGCTAATTCTAAAGATTATATTATTGGACAGCCAGATAACAACCCTATTAAATTAAAAATTTTAAATAAAAATCTTCATTATAAATTGTTATTCCATCCTGATTTATATTTTGGTGAGGCGTATACTAATGGTGAAATTGTAATTGAAAACGGCACACTTACAGATTTTTTAGATCTTGCCTTAATGAATTTTGGAAGAGGAGAATTAAATTTTTTCAGTTATTTAATTAATAGATTAAGAGGATCATATAGATATTTAACTAACTTTAATTTTATTAAAAAATCCAAAATGAATGTATCTCACCATTATGATATTAAAGACGACTTGTATGACTTATTCTTAGATCCAAAAAGACAATATTCTTGTGCATATTTTAAAAATGAAAATGATAGTTTAGAAACAGCTCAAAATAATAAAATTCAACATATAATTAAAAAATTAAATATAAAAACTAATCAAAAAGTTTTAGACATTGGATGTGGCTGGGGTTCACTTGCCATCGATATAGCCAAAAGTGCTCAATGTGAAGTAACAGGTATTACTTTATCAGAGAACCAACTTAATTATTGTAACCAAAAAGCTAAAGAACTAAATTTAGAAAACCAAGTAAAGTTTAAACTAATGGATTATAGAGAGTTAAACGAAAAATTTGATAGAATAGTAAGTGTTGGAATGTTTGAACATGTTGGAAGAAAATTCTATAAGAAATTTTTCAAACAAATCGAAAAAATTTTGAAGGAGGATGGTGTCTCACTAATACACACTATTGGATCTGTTAATCCTCCAAGAGATCCCCATCCATGGATTACGAAATATATTTTTCCCGGTGGTTATACTCCAAGTTTAAGTGAAGTAACCAATCCTATTGAAAAAGCTGGCTTAATAGTAACAGATATTGAGGTTTTAAGGCTTCATTACGCACACACGTTGAGACATTGGAAAGAAAATTGCCTAAAAAATAAAGATAAAATAATCCAAATGTTTGATGAAAAATTTTTTAGAATGTGGGAGTTTTATCTTGCTGGTTGTGAAATGGCATTTAAGTGGGGAGATCAAGTTGTATATCAATTTCAGCTTTCTAAAAATTACGGATCAACACCAGTGACTAGAGACTATATTTATCAATAAATTATTGATAGGGTCATTTCTTCTCAGAAATGAAAAAAAAACAAAAAAAATCAAAAAAAAAGATAAAAAAACGAAAGAAAAATAAAGCTTACAAAGTTAATAAAAAAATAATTAGAATCAGAAAAGGCTCTAAAAAACAAAGAAAAAACAAGTTAATCAAAAAAAAGAAAAAAAATAAGTCAAAAAAAATAAAAAAAATCAATTACCAACCACAAATAAAAAAAAAACAGAAAGATAGCCTAGTCTTAAAACTAGTTAAATTTCAATTATCTCTCAAACCTCGATTTAATTTCAGATTAAATTTTGGTTTGGAAAAAAGTATTCAGAGTTTTTTTGATAAAATTTCAGAAACAATTTCTAACTATAAAGTGTTAAAAACCGATGAAAAAAGAAGAATAAAAATAGAAAAAATTGAAAGAGAAAGAAAAGAAAAAATCGAAGAAGCAAAAAAGAAAGAAGAAGAAGAAAATTTAATATTAAAGCTGAAGGAGCAAACGCTAAAAGAAGAAGAAAGATTAGAAAAACAAAGAGCAAAAGATATAAAATTATTTTTAAGAAAAGAACAAGCGCTTTTACGAATCGAACAAGCAGAAAAACAAAAACAATTCTTACAGCAGTTAAGAATCGAAAAACAAATTGAAAAATTTAGAATTCGGGAGATTAAAGAGCTTGAACAACTTGAAAAAATCTCATTAAAAGAAAAAAGAGAAGATTATGCTGGACTACAAGCAAGAATTGATAAGCTTAGGGAAAAATATCAAATTATTAGAGATCAAAAAATTAAAGAAAGAGTTGAGGCCTTAGGTGTCCAACTTCAAGGAAATGAAAATAGAGAAGTATTATTACAAAAAGAAAAAGAATACACGCTTGCCCGTCAAAAAATTGAATTTGCATTGGAAAGTTTCTATAGAAGTGCGAGTAGTCTAGTATTTCAATTAAATAAAAGACATATTACTCGCAACATGTCAATTTTCAGATGTATTGATCGAAGATTTGAAACAGGAGAGATTTTTATAAAATGGGATGAGTCTGAAGATGAGGATTGGCTATTATTAATTTATATAAAAAATAATTCACCAGATGAAGGTATAGTAATTGAAGATAAGACAAACCCTGAAAAAAATAATGTTTATGAGTTTAGGAGTGTAGATATTTTTAAGGCCTCAGACACCATGGTGGATTCGTTAACACAACTTATTGCAAGAAAAAGAACTAAAAATAATAATTAAAAATTTGAAATATATTATGTATTATCAGAAATGGTATTTGGTACATTATTTTTGATATTTCTATATTTAATTTTAAAATATATTATTGCCTGGATAACTTATTATAACAAATTAGATACGAGGCTTGGTGATAGTACATGGCGATTTACTTATGACTATCCTGTTATAGGAGAGAGAGATATATCCGATTTGGATGATAAAAATTTTGTAAGATTAAGAAGAAAAAAAAATAAAATAATTTTAATAATGTATTCCGTTATTTTTATATTCTTTATTTCCTCAATGTCTTTATTAAGTAAATTTTTATTATTTTTTTTTAATTAATTTTTTAGTTGTTTTTTATTTTTAAGATAAAGAAAAAATGCAATAACTTCATAACCAAAAGAAAATAAATTGAAAATTATGGGTAATTTTAAAATATTATATAAAATTTTATATTTTGGTATATTTTTCCAAACATGAAGAAATGCTTTTGCTCCTTGTAAAACATTGTCCCCATCTTTTACATGAAGTCTTCTTAAAAGTTGCCTACTATTTCTAGAAGTTTCTTTCTCAGCTGTATCATTGTTTGTAATATCAACCCAATTAATGTAATCAATTTTCTCTTTTTTATATAAATCGATCTCTGCCTTACATATTTTGCATGAATTATTAAAGTAAACTTTCATAGATAAGGAAAATATAAATTTTTTTGAATTATGTATATGCGTAAAATACTCCAGTTGAAAATTCTTAATAAGTGGCTATGAATTGCTATCTATGAGTAATTTCTTTGAAAAATCTGACCTTACAAGGAACGATGCTGAAAAAATTGTGTCTGATACATTAAAAAAATGTGATGATGGTGAGTTGTACTTAGAAAATACCAAATCAGAAACAATATTATTGGATGATAATAAGATAAAAAATTCTAGTTTTAATTCTGACTTAGGTTATGGATTAAGAGCAATATCAGGTGAAATAGTAGCCTATTCTCACTCTAATGAGATATCAAAAGACTCACTTAAAAAATCCTCAGACAATCTGAAATCAACTTTAAAATCAGCCAAAGGAAATTATAATTATTCAATACCTAAATCTAATAATACATATTATGAAAATATTAATCCCATTGAACAAAAATCGTTTAATTCCAAAGTAGAAATTTTAAATAAGGTTAATGAATATCTTCGATCAAAGGATAACAACGTAAAACAAGTTACAGCAAATTTTAATGGAGAACAGAAATCTATCGAAATAATTCGATCAGGAGGTGAAACTTTGACGGATGTAAGGCCATTAATAAGGTTTAATGTTTCAGTTATGCTTGAGAAAAACGGTAGAAAAGAAACTGGTGTGTATGGAATTGGTGGAAGACAGTCATATGACTCATATCTTAAAGATGACAAATGGAAAAATGTATGTGATGAAGCATTAAGAATAGCTTCAACTAATCTAGAAAGTAAACCAGCGCCAGCTGGTGAGATGAAAGTGGTATTAGGACCTGGCTGGCCAGCAATACTAATTCATGAGGCAGTAGGACATGGGCTTGAAGGTGACTTTAACAGAAAAAAAACTTCTGCTTTTCATGACTTAATGGGTAAAAAAGTTGCAAGTGAGGGCGTAACTATTATTGATGATGGTACTATAGATAATAGAAGAGGAAGTTTAACGATAGATGACGAGGGAACACCAACAGAAAAGACAGTTTTAATTGAAAATGGTGTATTAAAAAATTTTATGCAAGATAGGCTAAATGCACGTTTAATGAAAACAAAGTCCACTGGAAGTGGTAGAAGAGAAAATTTCAGACATATAGTTTTACCTCGAATGAGAAATACTATGATGTTAAATGGAAAACAAACTCAAGATGAAATGATTAAATCTGTAGATAGAGGAATATTTGCAGTTAGTTTTGGTGGGGGTCAAGTAGATATTACCTCAGGAAAATTTGTATTTAATTGTACTGAGGCGTATGAAATAATTAATGGCAAAATTGGTTCACCTATTAAAGGTGCAACACTCATAGGAGATGGCCCTTCAATTTTAAAAGAAGTTTCTATGGTCGGTAATGATATGATGTTAGATCCAGGTATTGGAACATGTGGTAAAGCTGGCCAAGGTGTTCCAGTTGGTGTTGCGCAACCATCAATTTTGATTAACAAAATGACAGTTGGTGGAACAAAATTGTAAATGGTCAAAGATCAAGAATATTTATCAAATAAAGCTTCTTATTGTTTAGATTTAGCAAAAAAATTAGGCGCTACAGATGCAAGTGTTACAGTAGCAAATTCTATCTCTGAGAATGTAAATTTTAGAAATAAAAAATTAGATGAGTCAAATAGATCAGATAATCTGGGGATAAATATCACGACCTTTATTAATAAAAGAAAATCCTCAATTTCTTCATCAAATTTACAGAGAGATAATCTTGATATCTTGATTGAAAAATGTGTTGAAACTACAAAACATACACCTGAAGACGAGTTTAATGCATTACCAGATAAAGATTTACTTGCTACTGAAATAAAAGACCTAAAATTGTATGATGAAAGTCATTTTGAGAATGAAAAAAAAATAGAATATTTAAAACGATTAGAGGATTCAGCATCCAGCAATAATAAGATTATAAATACAGAGTCTAGTTTTTCAGAATATAAATCAAACTTTATTTTAGCTAATAGCCATGGCTTTAGTAAAGGGTATAAATCCTCATCATTTACAGCTTCCAGTGTTACAGTTGCTAAAGATGAAAAAAGTATGCAACGAGATTATGAGTTTTCTAGCAGATGTCATTTAAAAGACATTAAAAATGCTGAAGATCTAGGTATTATGGCGGCTGATCAAACAATAAGAAAACTTAATCCAAAAAAAATAGGAAGTGAAAAAATTAGTATTATTTTTGACAAAAGAATAGCAAAGGGAATTCTCAACACATTTGCTAGCGCGATATCCTCATCTGCCATTTCGAGAGGAACATCATTTTTAAAAGATAAAATTAATCAAAAAATATTCTCTAATAATATAAGTATTTTTGACAAGCCTGATTTATTAAAAGGGGTTGGATCTCGAAACTTTGACACAGAGGGAGTAAAAACAGATACTCTTAAGTTAGTGGATAATGGTTTGTTGAAGCATTATTTAATAGATACTTATAATGGTAAAAAACTTAATCTTAAATCAAATGGAAGATGTGGAGGCACAAGTAATCTTTATTTTGAAAATGGTAATATTGAATATAAAGACTTATTAAATTGTAGTCCAAAGAGCCTATATATTACAGAGACTATAGGTCATGGGAGCAACATTGTTACAGGAGATTATTCAGTAGGCGCTACAGGCTTCTTGGTTGAAAATGGGAAAATCAATTACCCTATAAATGAAATTACAATAGCGGGAAATTTTAAAGATATGTTTCAAAATATAACTTTAGCCAATGATCTTGAATTTGAATATTCAACGAACTCCCCAACAATGTTAATTGAAGGAATGGTTGTTGCAGGGAAATAAAATATTTACTCCACTTTTTTAAGTCGATATTCCCAATCACCTAATCTGGAATATGATATTTTAATTATCTGAAAATTTTCTGGATCATACCAAACATTAAAATCTAACCTTTTATCTCTTGGCAAACTAATATCTTTGGATTTTAGTGTAAAATGATTAACGTTATATGATTTATTATATTGATTTATAATTTTCTTACCAACATAAGTAACAACTTGTTCTTTGATACTACCTGATATTGGACTGATTTGAGAGCTAGATTGTAGTATCTTATGATTCCACCAATTTCCAATTATATTTTCATTTGATGCCTCACCATTATAAGAAGATCCATCTATAATAAATTTATTTTTATTTTTATCAAAATTTAAATTTACAAATTTTTCTTTATCATTCTGAAATGTTTTAGAATTAAAAGATATTAATTGATCTTTCAAATATACTTCTTCACTATATCCCTCAACTTTGAAAATAGTTGTCCCTAAAACTTCTACAGAAAACTTTGTTTGATTAGTTACCATCATTTCATCACCCTTTTTTGTGAAAAAGTAAAAGCTATTTCCTATTAATTTACCATTTCTGAATATTTCCATCTCAATCTTCTTAAAGTCATTGTAGTGAGCTATATGAGCCTGCGAAATAGATGATAAAAATAAAAAAAATAAAATAATTATAAATTTTTTCATTTGGCAATTACAATATTAGACTTTATCAATAATAGAAGTAATTTATTAAAAATGTTTTTAAAGATTAAAAAAATACCAAAAGTAAACTGGAGTTCTGAAAAACCCTATAATTTTAGACCTAAATTTTCAACATTCTTTTTTTTATGTTTTGGATTAAGTTTATTTGGTTTAGGCGAAGGTTTATTAATTGTCTCTTATACCGGGGCCTCTCCATGGAGTGTATTAGCACAGGGTATTTCTCTTAATGTAAATCTTAGTATTGGCATGATTACATTCATAATAAGTTTAGCTGTTTTAATCTTATGGATACCTCTTGGCCAAAAACCTGGCATGGGAACAATTTTTAATGCACTTATAATTGCTTTAATGATTGATCTTTGCATTAAATTTGTACCAACTCCCTCCAATTACTTTGATCAATTAATCTTAGCATTAATTTCAGTTGTAACTGTTGGAATAGGTGGTGCAATATATTTGGTATCTAATTTAGGAGCAGGTCCTAGAGATGGTTTAATGATTGGTCTTCAAAAAAAAACAAATTTACCCATAGCCTTAGTTAGAGCAATTTTAGAAATTTCAGTTGTTAGCATTGGGTGGTATCTAGGAGGAACCGTAGGAGCTGGTACCTTACTTTTTGCTTTCGGAATAGGTCCATGTGTTGCATTAGGATTGTACTTGGTTGATAAAACTTTTAATTAGGCTGCAGTGCCAGATTTTTCACTTCTTTTTCTCTCATGTGGGTCAAGAATTGCTTTTCTTAATCGACATGAATCTGGAGTGATTTCTAGAGCTTCATCAGTATTTAACATACTTAATTGCTCTGCAATTGACATTTTTCTAACTGGCGTAAGAACAACATTTTCATCAGTACCCTGAGTTCTCATGTTAGTTAATTTTTTACCTTTCATAACATTTATAATCATATCCCCAGGCTTTGGAGACAAACCAACAATCATACCTGGATATACAGGGTCGTTATGTGTTACAAACATTTCTCCCCTTGCTTGCAAATTAAAAATTGCAAATGCAACAGCCTTACCTTGCTCCATAGAAATTAATGCACCATTTCTTCTACCTTCCATCTCTCCTTCAAAAGGGCCATAGTTATGAAAAATTCTATTTATCACCCCGTTTCCTTTTGTCAGCGTAAGAAATCTACTTGTATAACCCATTAAACCTCTAGTTGGGGCATGAAAAATTAATCTTTTTTTGTTTTTGCCAGTATCTTTTAATTCAACTAATTTACCTTTACGTCTATTCATAGAATCAATAATTTTAGATGAAAACTCTTCATCGAGATCCATAGTAATTTCCTCTATAGGCTCAAGCTTATTTCCATTTTCATCTTTTTTGTATAAAACCTTAGGAGGACTTACTGTCATCTCAAAACCTTCTCTTCTCATTTGAGTCAATAATATTTCTAACATTAATTCCCCTCTACCACTTACAACAAAAGAATCATTTCCCTCATTCTCTGTAAAGGTTATACCTACATTATTTTGTGCCTCTTGAACTAATCTATCTCTAATTTGAGTACTCGTAAGTTTTTTTCCCTCTGTGCCTGCTAAAGGAGAGGTATTAACTGTAATTGTAATTGACATTGTTGGTGGATCAATTGGAGTAGCTTTTATAGCCTGATCTACCTCAAGATCACAAATTGTATCTGCAACGTTTGCTTTTTCTAAGCCAGCGACAACAACAATATCTCCAGCTTCACCAATTTCGATTGGAACTTTTTTTGTTCCTTCATACCTAAAAATTTTAGTAAGTCGTCCCTCATCGACTTTTTCACCTTTTAAATTTATTGCTTTTATAGTTTGGTTAGCTTTTGCAGTGCCTTGTGCAATTCGACCTACTAAACTTCTCCCTAAAAAACTATCTGCGTAAAGTAGAGTAGAAAGCATTGCAAATGGCTTTGTCTTATCTAATTCTGCTGGTTTTACATGTTGAATTATCAGGTCTAATAAGGGATTAAGATTTTCTCTAGGACCCTCAATTTCCTTATCAGCCCAACCAGATCGTCCACTAGCATATAATACAGGGAAATCTAATTGCTCTTCATTAGCTTCTAAACTTACAAATAAATCAAAAGTTTCGTCTAACACTTCGTTCGCTCTTTGATCAGCTTTATCAAGTTTATTTATCACGACAATTGGCTTTAAACCTTGTTTAAGGGCCTTTGCTAAGACAAACTTTGTTTGAGGCATAACTCCTTCTGCGGAGTCAATTAATAGAAGAGCACCATCAGCCATACTTAAAACTCTCTCAACTTCAGCCGCAAAATCCCTATGACCAGGTGTATCAATTATATTAACTCTAGAGTTTTTCCAATTAATAGAAGCCGGTTTAGCAAGAATAGTAATTCCTCTTTCTTTTTCGAGTTCACCAGAGTCCATTAATCTCTCATCAATGATCTCATTTTCTCTAAATGACCCACTCTGTTTCATTAAATTATCAATTAATGTTGTTTTGCCGTGGTCTACGTGTGCTATAATTGTAATATTTCTTATTTCTTGGTTCATAAATTCACGCCGTTATACATTAAAAAAATCTTTTGAAAACTTAAAAAAATAACAAATATTGGTCTTTTTTAACATTAAATTTATGTTCAATTTAAATTTTTCGCTAATTTACAAAAAATTATTCAATCTTGTTTAGATTTAAAAATTATAATTCATATTATGATCAAATGATAACTTAATGAATTTTTTTTATTTTTAATATGCTGTAGATTATAATAAAAATATAATTAAGATTCATGATAGTTTCAAAAAAAAATAATTTTATTTTTCTAAAAACAGCAAAAACTGCTGGGAGTTCAATTGAATTTTATTTATCTCAATTTTGTGGAAGCAAAGATACTATAACCAGTCTAAGACCAATTGAAGAGAAATTAAAAAAAAAATTTAATATTTTAAAAAAACAAAATTACGAATATAAAAAAAATAAATTTACGTTGAAAAACTTTAAAAAATTCAATTTCTCAAAAAGAATTATATTAAATGATCACTCTAGTCTTAAAATTTTAGAAGATAAAATTAAAATGAATCTAAATCACTATTATACCTTTGCTTTTGTAAGAAACCCTTATCATTGGATAGTAAGTTATTTTTGGTGGTACTTATATGATGAAAAAATTTTACCTATGAAAAATTTTAATAAACTTAAAAAGAGAGAAATAAGTTTACTTTTTAAGCTATTCCTTCAATTTAAATGCTTATATTTTTTTACCTGGATGAAGGATATTATTTCCAGTAACAAATATAAAGTTCATATTTATAAATATGAAAACCTTGAAAAAGATATTGTAAAGCTAAAACACAAATTATCATTAAATAATGAGAAAATAAGATTTGGTGAAATAAAGTTAAAAGAATTAAAATTTAATTCAAAAATTAAGTATAAGCTTAAATTTAGTCAAGAGGATATTAAGTTAATCCAAAAAGAAGCTAAATTTTTTTTTAGTGAGTATAATTATAGCAAACAAGTCCCTAGGATATATCTCAGTAAAAAATAGAATAATTAGCATGGATTTTGATCAAATTATTCCAATTTTTTACTTAATTGGAATTTTAATATTAATGTTACCATCTTTTATAAAAACTAATTTAGTAAAAAGGCAATTCTTTAACAACTTATCAATTTGGTTAATTATAATTTTAACAGTAATTTTAATTACTTATTTTTTTTTAAGATAAAAAAAAAGGGCAGTAAAAACTGCCCTTTTTGAATTTGTGTTTGAGATTAATAGGGATTACATTCCCATTCCACCCATTCCTCCCATGCCGCCCATGCCGCCCATTCCTCCAGGCATTCCAGCAGGAGCTGCATCTTTTTCTTCAGGTTTATCAGCTATCATAGCTTCAGTTGTTACCAATAACCCTGAGATAGATGCTGCATCTTGTAAGGCAGTTCTAACTACTTTCACAGGATCAATAATACCCTTTGCGAACATATCACAATATTCCTCGTTTTGTGCATCATATCCATATGTTTTTTTATTTTGTTCTAAAAGTTTGCCAACAACTACTGATCCATCTACGCCAGCATTTTTTGTAATTTGTCTAATAGGAGCTTCTAATGCTCTTCTTACCAAATCAACGCCAGCTTTTTGATCTTCACCTTTAGCTTTAACTTTTTCAAGTTCTTGAGCAGCATACAATAATGCGCAACCACCACCAGTAACGATACCTTCCTCAACAGCAGCTCTTGTTGCATTTAAAGCATCTTCAACTCTGTCTTTTCTCTCTTTAACTTCAACTTCTGTTGCACCACCAACTTTAATTACTGCAACACCACCAGCTAATTTTGCTAATCTTTCTTGCAGTTTTTCCTTGTCGTAGTCTGAAGTTGTTTCGTCAACTTGTTGTTTGATTGAAGAACATCTAGCTTCAATATCTGATTTTTTACCTGAACCATTTACTATGGTGCTGTTATCTTTATCAACCTTAATTTTTTTACAAGAACCAAGATCTTCAAGTTTTACATTTTCAAGTTTAATTCCTAAGTCCTCAGAAATAACTGAACCACCAGTAAGAATTGCAATATCCTCAAGCATAGCTTTTCTTCTATCACCAAATCCAGGTGCTTTTACAGCTACAACTTTTAAACCGCCTCTTAATTTATTTACTACTAAAGTAGCCAATGCTTCACCCTCAACATCTTCAGAAATTATCATTAACGGTCTTCCAGCTTGAACAACTGCCTCTAAAAGAGGAACCATTGGTTGTAGGTTTGTTAATTTTTTTTCGTGTAAAAGAATAAAAGGATTTTCTAATTCAGTTGTCATCTTATCACTATTTGTAATAAAGTATGGAGATAAGTATCCTCTATCAAACTGCATACCTTCGACAACATCTAATTCTGTTTCAATTCCTTTGTTTTCTTCAACTGTAATAACACCCTCATTACCAACCTTTTGCATTGCTTTAGAAATCATAGTACCAATTTCTTTATCACCATTGGCAGAGATTGTACCTACCTGCGCAATCTCATCACTATCTTTTACTTTCTTAGCTGAAGATACAAGATTTTGTTTTACTACATCTACTGCTGCATCGATCCCTCTTTTTACATCCATAGGGTTCATACCTGCAGTTACATATTTTACACCTTCTTTTACAATAGCTTGTGCGAGAATAGTCGCTGTAGTTGTTCCATCACCAGCTTCATCATTTGTTTTACTAGCAACTTCTTTAACCATTTGGGCACCCATGTTCTCAAATTTATCTTCAAGATCTATTTCTTTGGCTACCGATACCCCATCTTTAGTAATTCTTGGTGCGCCATAAGACTTATCCATAACTACATTTCTACCCTTTGGTCCCAAAGTAACTTTAACTGTGTCAGCTAAAATATTTACACCTCTAATCATTGCAGCTCTTGCTTCTGCATCAAATTTAACAAGTTTTGCCATTATTATTCTCCTTTAATTTAAATTACTTGCTTGAAATACCCATAATGTCAGACTCTTTCATTATGCTGTATTCTTTACCATCAATTTTGACTTCAGTTCCGGACCATTTGCCAAACAAAACTTTGTCACCAACTTTAACATCCATCGGAATTTTTTTTCCATCCTCAGTTTTAGCTCCACCTCCAACTGCAACAACTTTACCTTCTTGAGGTTTTTCTTGTGCAGTATCTGGAATAATTATCCCACCAGAAGTTTTTTCACTACTGTCTAAAACTTCTATTAAAACTCTATCGTGTAACGGTTTAAATTTCATAAAAATCTCCTTTAAATATGATCTTCATATAGATATTTGGAGTAGTATTTCAAGATGGTTTTCAAAATTACTTGCTAAAATATGTAGGAAATATGGGGTTTAATGGTTTATAGATTGTTTTATGACTAAAAATTTAGATCAATCAGGGCTACGTTCCATAGCAGATAATTATAATCTATTCTACATAGATTTATGGGGGGTTGTTCATAATGGAATTTCTCTTCATAAAGAGGCAATCAATGTGCTTGATGAATTATCAAGAATCAAAAAAGATTATGTTTTATTAACTAATGCTCCAAGACCAAGCACTCCAGTGAAAACTTTTTTAAAAAAAATGGGTTTAGAAGAGGAAATTAGTAATCACGTATTCACATCAGGAGAAGCAGCATTAAATTATTTAAAAAAAAATTTTTTTAATCAAAAATTTTTTCATATAGGTCCGCCGAGAGATTTTGATTTATTTAACGATTTTAGAGAAATGAAATCCCTAGATATAAATATAAGCAAATATATATTATGCACGGGATTGTTTGATGAGCATAATGATGATTTAACATTTTATAAAAATTTGTTAGAAAACGTTATTGATAAAACAATGATTTGCACTAACCCAGATCTTATTGTTGATAAAGGTGACAGAAGAGAATTATGCGCAGGTTCTGTTGCCATGGTATTTGAAAAACTTGGTGGAAAAGTAATTTATTTTGGAAAACCTTACCCTGAAGTCTATCAGCAATCAGTAGATAAAAAGAATAAAAAAATACTTTGTATTGGGGACAACCTTAATACAGATATAAAAGGTGCAAATCTTTTAAATTATGATTCTTTATTAATAAGTAATGGTATTCATAAGAGCGAAATTGAGAAAGAGGGATTAAGAAAAGTTTTACAAAATTATGAAACAATTTGTAATTACACTCAATCATTTTTAAAATGGTAAAAAAAACTTTTTTATATAAAAATTTTAATATCAAAAAAGAACATAAAAATTCTATTATCTTGATTGGAAATTTTGATGGAATTCATATTGGACATCAAAAATTATTTAATCTTGCTAAAAAGTTTAAAAAGAAATACCAGGTAAGCATTGGGGTTTTAACTTTTGAACCGATGCCAAAAATGTTCTTTAATAAAAAGATAAAAAATTTTAGAATTTCAAATTTTGAGCAAAAATTTTACTTACTTAAAAAATTTGGTGTTGATTTTGTTATAAACAAAAAATTTGACCTTAAGTTTTCAAAAATCAAATCGTTAGATTTTGTCGATAATATAATTTATAAAAAACTTAAATCAAAATTTGTTTTTGTAAGTAATAATTTCAGATATGGAAATAAAAGAGAAGGCAATGTTTCTCAATTAATTAATCTACAAAAAAAATATGGATACAAAATTATAAAATCTGAACCAAAAAAAATAAAAAAAAGAATTATTTCCTCAACTTTGATTAGAAAACTTCTACAGAGTGGTGATCTTTCAAAAGCCAATAAATTTTTAAAAAGAAATTGGACCATTGTTGGAAAAGTTGAAAAAGGAAGACAATTTGGAAAAAAGATTGGTTTTCCAACGTGTAATTTAGATATCAAAGATTATGTTTTAGCTAAGCCAGGAGTATACGCTGTAAAAGTTAAGCAAGAGAATATTAAGTCATTTATTAAAGGTATTGCGAATTTAGGTTATAGACCTACTTTTAATCAAAAGGAGTTAGTTTTAGAAGTACATTTGTTTAATTTCTCTGGAAATCTTTATAATAAGTATTTAACAGTAGAGTTTTTGAAATTTATTAGAAAAGAAAAAAAATTTAAGAATGCTAAACAATTAAAAAAACAAATTAATAAAGATCTATTAATTGCGAAAAAAACTTAATGAACAAATCTTTGATAAATTTACCTAAAACAGCTTTTTCAATGAAAGCTAATCTACCGACAAAAGAACCTGAGATATTAAAATATTGGGATGAAATTAGTCTTTACAAAGAATTGAGAAAATCAAGCAAAGGCCAGGAGAAGTTTGTACTTCATGATGGACCACCATATGCAAATGGAAATATACATATGGGGACTGCGCTAAATAAAATATTAAAAGATATTATTGTAAAATTCCACCAAATGGACGGAAAAGACTCAGTTTATGTTCCTGGGTGGGATTGTCATGGATTACCAATAGAATGGAAAATTGAAGAACAATACAAAAAAAACAAAAAAAATAAAAATGAGATACCGATAGTTGAGTTTAGGAAAGAGTGTAGAAATTTTGCTGAAAAATGGATCGGTGTCCATAAAGATCAATTTAAACGTTTAGGTGTAGTAGGTGATTGGCAAAATTATTATTCAACAATGAGTTTTCAAGCTGAAGCGCAAATTGTAAGAGAACTTGGAAAATTTTTAAAAGAGGGAAGTCTTTACAGAGGATTTAAACCTGTTTTATGGTCTACAGTAGAAAAAACAGCATTAGCAGATGCTGAAGTAGAATATCTAGATCATAAATCAGATACAATCTACGCATCATTTCCTGTGGAGGAAACAAAATTTAAAGATATTGAAAATTGTGAAATAATAATTTGGACTACAACACCATGGACCATTCCAGCAAATAAAGCTTTAGCTTTTAATGAAAATTTAAATTATCTCCTAATTAAAATTAATGATGACGGTGATTTTAAAAATAAAAAAATAGTAATTGCTGCTGAGTTGCTTGAAAGTGTAATACGAGATTGCAGTATTAAAAATTTTGAGAAACTTAAAAAATTTAAAGGCATAGAACTGAGAGATACATTTTGTCGTCATCCTTTTTTTGATTTAGGTTACGATTATAAAATACCAATGCTTGCGGCAAGATTTGTCACAACAGAGCAAGGTACCGGAATCGTACATTGTGCACCTAGTCATGGACCAGATGATTTTAATCTATGTTTAAGTAACGGTATTAAAGCGATAGAAACTGTTGATGGAGATGGCAAATATACTAACAATGTTCTTTTATTTGAAGGGCTACATATTTTTAAATCTAACAAAATTGTAATTGAAAAACTAAAAGAGCAAAAGAAACTTTTGTTTAATGGAGAACTTACCCATTCCTACCCGCACTCGTGGAGATCAAAGGCACCATTAGTTCATAGAGCTACACCACAATGGTTTATTTCAATGGAAAGTCATGAATTAAGATCTAAAGCTATCAAAGCAATAGATCAAACTAAATTTTACCCAAGCAAAGGTAAAGAAAGACTTAAATCTATGATAGAAACTAGACCTGATTGGTGCGTGTCAAGACAAAGAGTCTGGGGTGTCCCACTACCGATTTTTGTTCATAAAAAAACTAAAAAAGTACTAGTTGATGATGATGTTATAGAAAATATTGCAAATATTTATGAAAAGGAGGGATCTGATTGCTGGTTCTCAGATGATCCACAAAAATTCCTAGGAAACAAATATAAAGCAGAAGACTACGATAAGCTAAGTGATATTGTAGAAGTTTGGTTTGATAGCGGTTCTACTCACTCTTTTGTTCTTGAAAAAAGACAAGATTTAAAATGGCCGGCATCAATGTATCTTGAGGGTTCTGATCAACACAGAGGTTGGTTTCATTCATCTTTGCTCGAGTCATGTGGAACACGAGGAAGAGCTCCTTTTGACTCTATCTTGTCTCATGGATTTGTTGTAGATGGAAAAGGTTTAAAAATGTCAAAATCTCTTGGAAACGTAATTGCCCCAGAGGATATTTTAAAGAAATACGGAGCAGATATTTTAAGAATTTGGGTAGCGTCTTCAAATTATGCAGAAGATCTAAGAATTGATTATTCTATTTTAGATCAGCATTCAGATTCGTACAGAAAAATTAGAAACACGTTCAGATATTTATTAGGAAATATTAATGATGATTTCGAAAAAATTGACCTACAAAAAATTGATATTAAAAAGTTACCAGAGCTTGAAAGATTTATGTTTCATAAAATTTTTTTATTAGATAAAAATTTTAAAAAATATTTTGAAATATATGACTTTCACAATTTATATAAAGAATTACTAAATTTTTGCACAGTTGATTTATCAGCTTTCTATTTTGATATTAGAAAAGATTCTTTGTATTGTGATGCTAAAAATTCTGAAAAAAGGAAATCAGTAATATTAACCTTGAAAGTGATACTTGAGTCTTTGTTAAAATGGTTTGCTCCAATACTTTCATTTACAACAGAGGAAATTTATAGATTAATTAGTGCTGATAAAAAAAGTATACACTTAGAGAAATTTTTAGATTTTCCGAAAAAAATGCAAGATGATGAAATAAATTTAAAATGGACAAAACTGATTAAGATAAGAGATATTTGTAATTTAAGTATCGAAAAAAAAAGAGCTGAGAAGACTATTGGGTCAAGTTTAGAGGCATCTTTAAAAATTCAATTAAATTCAGAATATATGAAAATAGCTAAAGATACTGACTTTTCAGAATTATGTATTACCTCTTCAGCAATAATTTCAAAAATTGAAAATTCTGAAATTGAGGTTGAGACTGTTAAAGCAGAGGGTAAAAAATGTCCGGTTTGCTGGAAAATTAATAAAGACCCATGTGATAGACATGGTTAAAATTTTTTAATGTTAAAAAAAAATTTATTATACCTTGTCTTAGTTGCTTTTGTTTTTGCTTTAGACCGTCTAACTAAATTTTTAATTATCAAATATTCAGAACCCTTAGGTGAATTAAACATTTCTGTTACATCTTTTATGAATTTTAATTTGATATGGAATGACGGAATTGCTTTTGGCTTGCTATCCTTTGAAGATAGATTTTTTTATAATATGATTTCAATTATAATAGCCTTGATAACATTAATAATTATATGGTTTGCAAATAAATCACAAGGTATTGAAAAAATAAGCTTTTTAATGATAGTAGGTGGCTCGTTCGGTAATCTATTTGATAGAATATACTATTCTTCTGTACCAGACTTTATAGATATAAATATAAATAATTTTCATTGGTTTATATTTAATGTTGCTGATATATTTATTACTATTGGAGTATTTTTATTAATAATTTTAGAATTTATTAAAAAAAAAACATCATGAAAAAATTTATTTTATTATTAATTGTATCACTTTTTTTCACTTCGTGTCAGTCTACCAAAGATGCTTTTACTCTTAAAAAAAAATCAACAGCTGATGAATTTTTGGTTGAAAAGAAAAACCCTCTTGTATTACCACCTGATTATGGAAAGCTACCAATTCCAGAAAATGCTGAGGAAAATATCAATCAAATAGATGATGATGAGATTAAAATTCTAGTTAATAACGAAACTAAAAAATCTTCTAATGGTGAAAAAAATTTAAAACCAACATCAATAGAAAAATCAATTCTTGAAAAAATCGAATAACATTGATGCTTGGCAGATATATAGAATTTAAAAACTTTAATACTAGAAATAAAAAATTTAAAAATAAAAAAAAAATTTTTAAAATTTTCAAAAAACTAATTGCTGAAAAAAATGATTTAATTTTATCTTTAGACAAAAAATACAAAGATTCATTTCCCAAAAAAATAATTAGTAAATTAAAAAAAATTAAATCTGTTCAATTAATTGGAATGGGAGGATCTATACTTGGTGCAAAAGCGATATATAAATTTTTAAATCCAAAAAATAAAAATTTTGAGTTCATTGACAATATATCAAACGTTTTACCTCAAAATTATTTTAAAAAAAAGTTAGTTTTAATTATTTCAAAATCAGGAAATACATTAGAAACTATTTCAAACACAAGTATTTTTACAAATAAAAAAAATAAAAATGTTTTCATTACTGAAAATAAGAAAAATTATTTAACAGAATTAGCAAATGAATTAAAATCAGAAATTATACATCATAATAATTTTATTGGAGGAAGATACTCGGTACTTTCAGAAGTTGGTATGTTGCCAGCGCAATTAATGGGATTTAAAGTTAATAAATTTAGAAGGTTAAATCAATTAATTAAAAATAAGAATTTTATAAATTCATTAGTACTAAATACAACTAATATATTTGATTTAATTGAAAAAAAAAAAACTAATTCAATAATTTTGAATTATGATGATAGATCTAATGACTTATTTAATTGGTATCAACAGTTAGTAGCTGAAAGTTTAGGTAAGAAAGGCAAAGGGATACTTCCAGTTATATCAACAATGCCTAAAGATAATCATAGTTTGATGCAATATTACTTGGATGGTAAAAAAAATCATTTTTTTACTTTTTTTTTTGTTAAAGAAAAAAAATCAAAAAAAATAAATTATAAAGATCTACTCAGCTCACACTCATTTTTAGCAAACAAAAAATTAAATGATATTTCATACAGTCAGTTTTTGGCTACTGAAAATATTTTTAGAAAAAAGGAAATTCCTTTCCGAAGTTTTGTTATAAATGATAGAAATGAGCAAACTTTAGGTGAATTGTTCACTTTTTTTATTCTAGAGACAATAATATTAGGTAGGGCAATGAAAATTGATCCATTTAATCAGCCTGCTGTTGAGCTTATTAAAAAGCAAACAAAAAAAATTCTAATTTCCAAATAGTATTTTAGATATTCCATAAACCCTATCTTCAATAATTTTTAGCTTTTCTGTAATTTTTATATTATCCTTTTTATGACGATGTATAATTAGAATTCCATTTTTACTAAGAATTTTTTTTTCTAAAATAATTTCTATTATTTCATTAATTTTTTTTTCTTTATAAGGCGGGTCAATAAAGATTATATCAAAATTAAAATTAAAAAATTTTTTAGAGGAAAAAAAATCAAAGAAGTTTTTTTTATAAATTTGAGTATTTTCTATATTTAAAAAAAGATTAAGATTTTTTTGTAAAATCTTTATTGCTTCTATATAATTTTCAAAAAAAACTACTTTTTTACAATTTCTTGATAAACATTCTAGCCCAAATGAGCCAGTTCCAGAAAATAAGTCTAAAACTTCAGATTTTTCAATATCTATATTAATTTTTTTTGAATGAGTAATTAAATTAAAAATGGATTCTTTTACAATATCTTTTAGCGGCCTAGTATATTTATCTTTAGGTAAAAAAAGTTTTTTACCTTTATAATTTCCTCCTATTATTCTCATATATCAATAACTTTGTGACCAATATCTTTTCTATAAAATCCTTTTCTCCAGTCAATTTTATTGATCAAACTAAAAATAATTTCTCTACTTTCTTTAAAACTATTAGATTTACCAACAAAATTAAGGACACGGCCTCCATTTGAAAAAATTTTTGAATTGTCTATTTTTGTACCTGCATGAAATATATACTCATTCATTTTTAGATTAATTTTATCTAAATTTTTAATTTCTTGATTATTTTCATAAGGGCCGGGGTAACCTTTTGAGCATTGCACAATAGATAAAGATTTTTCATTTGACCAACTTAAGTTTATTTTATCTAATTTTTGGTCAATAGTTGCTTCTATTATATCAATTAAATTTGTTTCTAGTCTTGGTAATATAGTTTGACACTCTGGATCCCCCATTCTTACATTATATTCAATCAAATAGGGTTCACCCTCTTTGATCATTAAACCTGCGTACAAAAAACCTAAAAAATTTGTTTTATAATTTTCCCTCAAGCCTTTTAGAGTAGGCAATATAATCTTATCTAAAATTTTTTTATTCAATTTATCGTTTTCTAATCGAGATGGTGAGTAGGCACCCATACCCCCAGTATTAAGACCAACATCTCCCTCACCAACTCTTTTATGATCTTGTGCAGTGCCAAATTGTTTAATATTCACTCCATCAGAAATTATGAAAAAACTCATCTCTTCACCTGTTAAAAATTCTTCAATTAACAATTCACTAGTTTTTCCAAATTTTCCATCAAATATTTCTTTGACTGCATTCTCTCCATCATTTTTATTCTCACAAATATAGACCCCTTTTCCAGCTGCAAGTCCATCTGCTTTGACTACTAAGGGAAATTTTGACTTGTTTAAAAAATCAATTGATTCATCAACATTATTAAAAACACCAAAATTAGCAGTTGGAATATCAAATTCTTTACATAAATTTTTTGTAAATATTTTGGACCCTTCAAGTTTAGATGCAGTTTGATTTGGACCAAATACTTTTATTTTATTTTTTTTTAAAAAATCTACTATTCCATCAACTAATGGCTTTTCAGGACCTACAATAATAATATCTATATTTTTTTTATTAATGAATTCATTTAAAGCTTCAAAATCACTTATATCTAAATCTACATTCTCTGCTATATTATGGGTCCCTGCGTTTCCAGGAAAACAATAAATTTTATTAACTTTTTTGGATTTTTTAACAGCATAACACAAAGCATGCTCTCTACCACCGCTACCAATTATTCCAACTTTCATATGAATGATGTATAACCTAAAAATGTTTAAAAAATTAGCTAAATTAAAATATTTACCAAACAATTTTGAAGTTATTGAAGATGGTGATCATGTGATTTGTGCTATTTCTGGTAAAAAAATTTCCATAGATAAACTTAGTTATTGGAATGTAGATTTGCAGGAGGCATATTTTTCCTTTATAGAAGCTTCGGAAAAAAGAGAAAAAAGTAATTAAATTATTTCCATCTATTATGTGTCCAAATCCATTGGTCTGGATTTCTTTTTATCATGTTCTCAATAATTTGATTTAAATTTAAGGTTATTGTCTCAATCTTTTCATTTTTAGAGAACTTAATTGGTTTAAATACCTCTAATCTGAATTGGTGTTTTTTTATTCTTTCAATATATACAGGTACTACATTACAATTAAATTTTTTTACAAATTGCGCAGGTATTGTAGTTGTAAAAGCTTTTCTATAAAAAAAATTACTACTAAGACCTTCAGAGACTCTCTGGTCAATCATAAGTGCTATTGAGGTTCCGTTTTTAAATTGTTTTAAAATTTCTTTTGTCCCAGACATACCTTTTTTAATTTGTTTTTTGCAGATATATTTTTTTCTAATTTTTTCCATTAGTGGATTTAAAAATATGTTATTCAAGGGCCGATATATGGCTGCAACATCTATACCGGATTTTTCAAGGTGCATTGCCATTAACTCAAAATTATTAAAGTGTCCAGAAACAAAAATTACAGGATTTTTATTTTTTGAAATTTCCTCTAAATTATTTTGACCAACTATTTCTAAATTCGCTGAAAAATTATTTATATTTTTTCTGAACTCCTTTATAAACATGTACTCTGCTAAAATTCTTCCATAATTTCCCCACATATTTTTAGTAATCATTTCTCTATCTTTTTCCGTATTTCCAATTTTAGAATTTTCTAAATTTTTTATAATTTTGTCATTAGATCTGAAAAATGGACCTAATCTTTTTCCTATAAACTCACCTAAATCAGTTGCAATTTTATAACCCAAAATTTTAAAAATGATGAAGAAAGCAATTATGAATATGAATTCAAAAAAATATTTTAGTATTCTCATAAATAAGACTTAATAATCTCTTTAAATTTATTTTTATTATCAATTTCTAAAATTACTTCTATATAGCTACAATGTTTTTTTTGTTCATTATTCAACCGATAATAATCTTTCTCAGTGGTCATAATTTGATTTGATTTATTTCCAATTATTTTTTCAAAATCTTTTTCAGAATAATTATGATGATCAGGAAAAGAAAATGTCTCTTTAACATTTAAGTTATTTTCTTTTAATAGATTAAAAAAATTTGAAGGATTACCAATACCTGCAAATGCCGTAATTTTGTTATTTTTAAGTTTTTCAATATTTTTAATTATGTATTTTGAGTAAAAAATATGAAATTCTTTATCACCAATTATCTTAAAAATTTTTTTTTCGAACTCTAAATTTCTATTACCATTAATAACAATACAATCTGCTCTCAAAATAGCACCAAGCCTTTCTCTTAAAGGCCCAGAGGGAATTACTAAGCCGTTACCAATCATTTGTTTTGAGTTAAAACATAAAATTGAAAAATCGGGTTTAATTGAAAAATCCTGAAAACCATCATCTAATATCGCAACATCATGACTATCGTTATGAGATAAAAATATACTTTTATTCCTATCATAATCGGTGTAAGTTTTTCCTGTAGCTTTCAACATTTCAAATTCATCAGTCAAATAACTATAGTATTTTTTTATAAACGCTGGATTTTTGCCAAAGGATTTAGTGATTTCAAAAATTTCTCTAGCCAAGGGAGTTTTGCCTGTACCCCCAATGTAAATATTCCCCACGCATATAACTGGAAGTGGATTTTTTTTATGACCTTTGAGAATTGAGGGTATTTTTACGATCCAAGTTAAAAATAAAAAAATCATTGAAAAGGGCAATAGTAATATTGACCAGATTGATAATTTTTGATTTACCCAAAATTTTGGTTTTCTAAACTGCATTTTTTAAAAAAAGATCAATTTCTTTTTTAGTATTTGTTAATATTTTTTTTCCGATAAAGTTTATTTTATATTTAATAGATTTAGCAGAATCATTTTTTTTAGATAAAAGCCTACCCAACTTATCTTCAAAATTATTATTGGATTTAATCAAATTAGAAATTTTATTTTTGTTAAGAAACTCGTAAATTTCTCTAAAATTTGAAACATTTTTACCATGTAAAATATTACATCCAAATCTTGCAGCCTCCAAAGGATTTTGACCACCATGATTGATTATTGACCCTCCAAGAAACACATTTTTGCAAACATTGTAAAAGGACTTTGTTTTGCCGTATGAATTTACTAAATAGATATCAGTTTTTTTATCAATTGTTGACAATGGATCATCTAAGTGAACTTTTAAATTGAGATTAGTCAATTCTCTTCTTATATTTTCAATTCTATTAACATGTCTTGGTATAATTATTGTTAATAAATTTTTATGCTTTATTTTTAGTTTTTGGTGTATCAAACCACAAATCATTTCCTCGTTATGATGTGTGCTTGAGGCACACCAAACTTTCCTAGATTTGATAAACATCAAAGTATTTTTTTTTATCACATCTATTTTTTGCTCTGATTGAGAATATTTAAGATTTCCAATATACTTAATTTTTTTTGCTCCAAGTTTTGATAAATATCTTTTTGTCTCATTATTTGAGGTAAGACATAAGTTAAATTTTTGAAATAAGCTATTTGCAAAATTTGGAAATATTAACCATCTTTTAAATGTCTTTTTTGTTATTCTTCCATTTAAAAGAAGAACTGGTGTTTTATTTTTTTTTAAATTTATTAACATATTAGGCCATATCTCAGAATCGATAAAAAATGCTATTGATGGACTCCAATAATCTAAAAATTTTTTAGATAGAAAATTTACATCAATTGGAAAAAATTGATGAATTACTTTTTTTAATTTTAATTTACTTATTATTTTTGATGAGCTTAAAGTATTAGATGTAATTAAAATTTGTTTGATTTTTTTATTTTGGCTTAATTTTTCTACCAAAGGTATTATACTTTGTAGTTCTCCTACGCTAGCACCGTGAAACCAAATTAACTTACCCTGATTTTTTTTTTCAGAAAAAAAACAAAACTTTTCTTTAAATCTTTTTATATCTTCTTTTTTATTCAATAATCTAAAAATTAATATAATTGGAGATAAAATTAAAATTAGACTACTTAGAAGTCTATAAATTATAAGCATTATTATTTTTTGATTTGTTTTTCGTAAAAATTTTTATAGATTTGAGAACTATTAAGTAAAATATCATGAGTACCTGACTCTATAACCTGCCCTCGGTCAATAACATAAATTTTATCAGAATTTAATATTGTAGATAACCTATGAGCGATAACAATGGTTGTTCTTCCTTTTCTTAAAAAATTTATTGCTTTTTGAATTTTACTCTCAGTTTCGGAATCTAAAGATGATGTCGCTTCATCAAGTAAAATTATAGGGCTTTTTTTTAAGTATAGCCCTTGCAATTGAGAGTCTCTGCTTTTCTCCTCCTGAGAGTCTAACACCGTTTTCTCCAATCAAAGTATCATATTGATTTGGCAGTTTTTGAATAAATTCATCAGCAAAAGAATGTCGAGCTGCTTCTTTTATTTCCTCTTCAGTTGCATCAAGATTTGCATATGTAATATTATTTTTAACAGTATCATCAAATAAAGTTGTGTCCTGGCTTACAAGAGAAATTCCTTTTCTTAAAGAATAAAGCGTATGATTATAAATTGACTGTTGATCAATCTTTATATCACCATTTTGTATATTATAAAATCTTGGAATAAGATTTAAAATTGTAGATTTTCCCGCTCCACTTAAACCAACTAGTGCTGTCATTTTTTCACCTGGAAAATTAAGATTAATTGATTTTAAAACAACCCCTTCATTTGAATAATTAAAATTGACATTCTCAAAATCTATATCACCTTTTTTAAATTCCAAATCTTCAATATTATCTTTATCTCTTACCTCTGGTTTTTCATCAATAACTGGCAATACTCTTTTAGCACCCGCTAAACCTTGTTGTATTGTTATATTTATTGTAGCTAATGATCTCACAGGTTGGTAAGCCAACATCATCGCAGCAAGAAAAGAAAAAAATTTACTTACCTCTAATTCATTATTAGCAACTAGTATTGCAGCAACATAAACTAAACATGCAATCATAATTCCTGTCAAAAATTCCATAATTGGTGAGGCCCTTACCATTATCTCAGCAATTTTTTGACCCTTTAACTTAAGTTCCTCAAGAAATTTACGTGCTCTTTCTTTTTCATAATTTTCCGTTTGAAAAATTTTAATTATTCTATGATTTTTTAATACCTCAACTAAGTAACTCATAAAATCACCAGCCTTGACCATTTGTTCAATGGTCACTTTACCCATTCTTTTTCCTAATGTTCTAGCCGCACCACTGGCCAAAGGGATCATTATTATTGCTATTAAGGATAATTTCCAATTTTGATAAAACATTACACCTAATAAAGCGATTAACGTAAAGCTATCTTTAAAAAGATTTAAAATTGCTACACTAAGAAGATTTGTAATCATATTTATATCATTATTTAAGTTAGCTATGAATTTTCCTGAATGTTTTTTATCTATTAAACCTGTATCAGCAACTACAATTGAATTAAACATATCCACTTGCATATCCCTTTTTACATCTTGAGAAACTGCAATCATTAAAACTTTTGCAAGGTACAGAGAGGCTCCTTTTGTAGCAAAAGCCAAAATGATTAATCCTGGAATTAAAAAAAGCATTTTTTTATTTTGATTAATAAATAACTGATCTATTGCAGGATCAAGTAAATATGCGACAGCAGAAGTACTACCTGCTAGAATGATTGTAAAAAAAAGAGATACTAATATTTTTTTTAAATATTTTTTTGTATAACTTTTGTAAAGTCTTTTTAAAATTTTAAAGTCTAAAGACATTTATATTTTTCCTATAATTAAACATATAAAAATTAATAAACCTAAAAAGTTATTAGATTTGAAAATTTTAAGACAACTTTCTGTTTTTTTTATATCTAATTTATTAAGTTGAAAATAAAACATTTGTAAAGCAACAGTAATTAATAAAATAAAATAAAATAGATTTAGTTTTATTAGAAAACCTATAATAAGTAAACTTGAGAGAAAAATTGAGTAACATATTTTTAAAAACCTATAAGGATTAGATTTAAATTTTATCGAAGTAGACTTTAGACCTATAATTTCATCATCTTTAATATCTTGAAATCCATATATAGTGTCAAATCCAAGTGTCCAAAATATGGCTCCAACATATAAAACAAAAGGTAAGACAGCAATTTCATTTGTTACAGATGTCCAACCTAATATTAATCCATAATTAAAGGTAATACCCAAAAAGAGTTGAGGCCAGTAAGTGTACCTTTTCATAAGAGGATATGTGAATGCTAATGGCATTGAACCCAAGGCAAGAATAATTGTTAAAAGATTAAATTGTATTAAAACTGTTAATGCCAATAGGCATAAACAAATAGAGTAGAATAAACCTAATTTTATTGAAACCTGTCCAGATGCTATAGGTCTGTTTTTTGTTCTAAAAACTTTCTTATCAAATTTTCTGTCAACAATATCATTAACAATGCAGCCTGCAGATCTCATTAGTATTGCTCCTGTTAAAAATAAAGTGAGGTAATAAAAATAAGTAATTTTTTCGGAGGAAAAATCATATGCAATTGTTAAACCCCATGCACAAGGCCAGAATAAGAGCATAAAACCTATAGGTTTCTTAAATCTTATTAATTCAATGAAATAATAAATTTGCTTCATAAAATACTTGTAAATAACAAAGGCAAGGTTGATAATCAAACTGATTCGAATGAATATTGACTATACCGTCACTGCTTTAATGTTTCCAGCTATACCATTATTAATGGCAGTTTATAGTAATCGTTTTCACTCTTTGAGCATCCTCATTAGACAATTACATGATGAACATGTTTATGAAAAACATATTCCACCCGAGTGGAAAAAACAATTTATTAACTTAAGTGGTAGAATTACGCTTTTGAGATGGACAATTTTATTTGCTGCTTTTGGTTTTTTATTTAATATGCTAACGGTGTTTGCTCTTTATTTAGATAGCTTATTTGTGGCAAGAATAATTTTTGGATCTTGTTGTTTATCAATGATTATTTCGATATTATTTTTTATAAGAGAAATTCATATTTCAACAAACGCTTTAAAGCTTCATATGTCTGATATGGATGTAAAAGTAGATTAGGGAATAATTACAGCTGGACCCAATATTTTTCTATCTTCAAGATCTTTATGAGCTTGTACTATTTCATTTAATGCATATTTTTTGAAAATATTTAACTTGAATTTTTTTGAGATAAACATATCAAAAACTTTATTTGCAGCTTCGTCTAGTTCTTCCTTTGTGGAAGTGTAATGAGCAATGCTTGGTCTAGTTAAATATAGTCCTTTTGGTGCTAATGATTTCGTTACATCGCATGGATCAAGTGGGCCTGAGGCATTTCCAAATGAGACCATCATCCCTCTTACTTTTAAACTTTCAATAGAACCGTCGAATGTTTTTTTTCCTACCCCATCATAAACAACAGGAACACCCTCTCCATTAGTAATTTCCTTAACTTTTTCTGCAAAATTTTCTTTTGAATAATTTATAACATAAGAACAACCATTAGATTTTGCTATTTCTATTTTTTCATCTGAGCCAACAGTTCCAATTACAGTGCAACCCAAACTTTTTGCCCACTGGCAAAATATTTGTCCTACACCTCCAGCAGCAGCGTGAAACAATATAGTCTCACCAGATCTTACAGGATATGTTTTATGTAGAAGATAGAAAACTGTAAAACCTTTAGTCATTAAAGTTACAACATTTTCTAATTCAATTTGACTTGGCACTTTAACCAATTTTTTAGTAGGAAAAATTCTATGTGTTGAATATGAGCCAATAGGCATAGATGCGTAAGCTACCTTGTCACCAACATCAAAATTTTTTACATTTGGACCAATTTTTTCAATTATTCCCGCACCCTCAATACCAATAGTAGATGGTAATTCTACAGGGTAGAGGCCAGATCTGTGATAAGTGTCTATATAATTTAAACCAATGGCTTCGTTTTTAATCAAAACTTCACCAGATTTTGGATCTTCAAGCTTAATATCTTTTATTTCTAAAACTTCTGGACCCCCATTTTTTGAAATTAATACTGCCTTCATTTTACAAAGGTATCGTTATGATAATCTTGAACTGCTTGCAAGATTTCAGCTTTAGTGTTCATTACAAACGGACCACCTCTTGCGATCTCTTCATTAATAGGTTTTCCAGAAATTAATAAGAATTTCGCGTCAGTTTTAGCTTTAACTTTTAACTCTTCACCTATAGTCAGTAGTATGAGAGTACTATCTTTGACATTATCGTGCTTCTTTCCACCAATTACTATTTCTCCATTAATTAAATAAACAAATGAATTGTGAGTAGAAGGTAATTGAAAAAAAAATTCTTTATCTTTTTTAAGTTCAACATCAAAATAAACTGGTTCCACATTATGCCCTTTAACAGGGCCTTCAGCTTTTTCAAATTTACCAGCAATGACTTTGACCGTTTTATCTGTGTCTTTATGAATTTTCATTTTATCAGCATCAATATAGATGTATTCTGGTTTACTCATTTTTAATTTTGCCGGCATGTTTATCCATAATTGAAATCCATGTAATTTTCCTTCTTTCATAGCAGGCATCTCTGAATGAATAATTCCACTCCCCGTTTTCATCCATTGAACATCTCCAGCGGTCATTCTTCCCTCACCACCAGTGCTATCTTTGTGCTCAAAATCTCCTGCCAACATGTAAGTAACTGTCTCAATACCTCTATGCGGATGTGGCGGGAAGCCAGCAATATAATCTTCACTATTTTCTGATCCAAATTCATCTAACATTAAAAAGGGATCAAAGTAATTTGGTTCGACTCCAATGCTTCTTTTTAATTTTACTCCAGCACCATCAGATGCTGGGATAGGATTTATAATTTTTTTTACTTCAATATTTTTCATAGAAGATTAATAGTAAGTTTAATATTTGATTCAAGATTACTTTTTGTCTAAGCAATAACTTTTGGCACCATTTACTACTAAAAACAAAAATCCACCAGCCAAAGCAATATTTTTCATGAAAGCAATAAATTGCATTTGGTCACTAAAATTATTATGAAATATTACTGCTGTAGCAATACAAAATATACTTAAGGCTGCTGCCGCAATTTTAGTTTTGTAACCAATGATAATTAAAATTGGAGCTATTATCTCTAAAATTATAGCTGGTATTAATAAAAATTCAGGGATACCAAAACTTTCCATCCAGCCAACTGTTCCTTCATAGTTTCCAATTTTATTAATTCCACTTAATAAAAAGATACCTGAAATAAAAATTCTTCCAATTAAGTCTAATATTTGAGTCATAATTAATTAATTGTACTATTTACAACACAATGACTGATTGTAAAATTCTTTTCAAGTGAAAAAAAATATCTTTTTTGTCACCTACTGAAATGATAAAAATCATATAAAGACTATGAATTCCCGTGCCAAAGCAATACTTGATTTCTGGTTTGTAGAAACACCATCTGAAAAACGTTTTAAAAAAGATGAAAAATTCGATCAGTTAATTAGAGAAAAATTTTTAAATGATTACGAAAAAGCAAGTTTAAATGAATATGATGATTGGCAGGATACAGCTATGGGTAGTCTTGCGCTTGTCATTTTATTTGATCAATTTTCAAGAAATATGTTCAGAGATCATAAAAAGGCTTTTGAACAAGATCCAAAAACAAGATTAATTGTTCATTATTCTATCAAATCTGATTTCTTAAAAGAAATGGATCAAAGCCAGAGATTTTTTATGTTGTTACCTTTGATTCACAGTGAAGAAATGTTTGACCATGAAATGGCATATCATTTTATGGAATTATTTCTTCAAGAACATACTGATTTGATTGATATAAAAAAATTTTGGAAAGATCATACAAAAACAATAAAAAAATTTAATAGATACCCTCATAGAAATAAAATTCTAGGTAGAGAGTCTACTAAAGAGGAGATAGAATTTTTGAAAGGACCAAATTCTTCATGGTAATTCTATCCACATCTATTACATCGAATAGTTGCAAACATATCGTCCCAGTCAGTTTCTTTTTCCTCAACGTAATCTAACAAACATCTTAGGGCCTTTGATTGATCAGGAAGATCGTATTTATCAACTATTTGTTCTAACATTTTTTCTGAATCAGAATAAATTTCAAAAGAAACATCTTTTTTTTCACTCATATTTTTCTCCTTTATGATTATATCTCAGCACATATAACTATATATTAAAGCAGTGATAAGGATATGTGCTAATTGTCTATGTTAAATTAAGCTTACTAACTCTAATAAATTTTTGATTTCAAAATTAGGTTTAAAGTCTAAGTTATCAAAAATATTCTTATTTCTATTTACCCAAATAGAATTATAACCGTAATTTCCTCCACCAGAAACGTCCCAAGTATTTGCACTTAAAAAAACTACCTCATTTTTTTTTATATCATATTTTTGAATAGGCATTTCATAAACTCTAAAATCGGGTTTATAAATTCCTACTTGTTCAATTGAAAAAATATCATCAAAAATATTATTTAAGTTATTATTTTTAACTAGTTCATTTAATAGAGCAGGAGTCCCATTTGATAAAATAGCTAATTTAAATTTTTTTTCTTTAAGTGTTTTTAAAACTTCAGGCACTTCCTTATATGGGGAAAGTATTTTATATAAATTCAATAGTTCATTTCTCATAGAATTATCAATACTGAAGGCTTTTAAAGATTTATCTAAACTATCTTCTGTGACTTGCCAAAAATCCTTGTGTCTTTTCATTAAACTTCTAAGCCAGGTATATTCTAATTGAGTTGTTCTCCAATAATTTGCAAAATCTTCCCATTTGTTCCCGATTTTATCTTTACACTTTTCAGCAGCAGAATTTACATCAAATAATGTTCCATATGCGTCAAAAATTATTGCTTTAATATTTTTCATAAACTAGTTTCATAATTATGAGTAACATTAGATTATTTTTTCCGAAAAGTTTATCAATAAATTTAAAAGGCAAACTAGACAAATCTCAATCTCACTATCTTTCAAAAGTAATGAGATTAAAAGAAAATGAAATTTTTTCTTTATTTAATAGCAATGGGGAGTGGGAAGTTAGAATTATAACAATTTATAAAAAAATTGTGGAATTTGAAGTTATCAATCAATTAAGACAAAAAGAAAATATTAAGGAGCTTTGGCTAGCTTTCTCACCGATTAAATCAAGTTTTTCTGATTTTATGATACAAAAATCAACTGAACTTGGTGTAACGAAATTTTTACCAATTATATTTGATCGAACAATAGTTAGAAAAATTAACAAAGAAAGATTAACAAAAATTATTATCGAAGCCTCTGAACAATCAAACAGACTTTTAATACCGACCATTGAGGACCCACAATCACTAGATAAACTTTTGAGAAGCTATAAATTTAATCTAATTTTTACAAACTTAAATGAAACTAATAAAAAATTAAATATTAACAAAATGACAACGAATCCAATCTGTATAATTATTGGCCCTGAGGGAGATTTTTCAGAGAATGAAAGAGAAAAAATTCTTAAATTTAAAGATGTTCAGTCAGTTAAAATTAATGAAAACATTTTGAGGTCTGAAACAGCCGCAATTTCAGCCCTATCAATCATAAATTATCAAATAAATTGATATTTTGTCGCGAAAAGTAAAGTGTAATTTTTTAAAAGACGATTTATATAGGAGTTAAAAATGAAAAAAATTTTATATATATTTTTTAGTATTTTAAGTGCTCCTTATGCTATGGCGGATCAACCTAAAGATTGGCAATTAGGTTTTCAAAAAGCAGCGTCAGAGTCAATGAGAGATATAGTGAATTTTCATGACAAGTTATTGTTACCAATAATTATTGGTATAAGTGTGTTTGTATTGTTTTTAATGATCTATGCCTGTGTGAGATTTAGAGCTTCAGCTAATCCAGTTCCATCGAAAAGAACCCATAATGTAGCTGTTGAAGTATTGTGGACTTTAATACCATGTCTAATTTTAATTATTATGGCTGTACCATCTTTTAAGATTTTGTATAAACAGGATGCAATTCCTAAAGCCGATGTAACTGTTAAAGCAATTGGATATCAATGGTATTGGGGATACGAATATCCAGATGAAAATATAATATTTGATTCCTACATGATTGAAGATAAGGACCTTAAAGAAAACCAACCAAGACTTTTAGCAGTTGATAATGAACTTGTGGTACCTGTAAATAAAGTTATTAAAGTTTTAATTACTGCTAATGATGTTCTGCATGCTTGGGCACTACCATCATTTGGTGTAAAAAGAGATGCAGTTCCAGGTAGGATTAACGAAACATGGTTTAAAGCTGAAAAAATTGGTACTTATTATGGTCAATGCTCAGAGCTTTGTGGTATAAAACATGCTTTTATGCCAATAACTGTTAGAGTGGTTTCGGAGGATGAATATGAAGAATGGCTTATTGAAGCAAAAGAAAAATTTGCAATGGAAACTATAAATATTGAACCAGAGAAAGATGGATTAAAAAAATTAGCGAAAAAATAAATTATGTATACACAAACTGTATCACACGACGATCATCATACTCCAACTGGTTGGAAGCGTTGGGCTTACTCTACTAACCACAAAGATATTGGAACAATGTATTTAATTTTTGCGATAATAGCTGGCGTAATAGGAACGGCATTTTCAGTTTTAATGAGAATGGAATTAATGCACCCTGGTGATGGAATATTAGGAGGAAACTACCATTTATATAATGTTCTAGTTACAGGACATGGTTTAATTATGATTTTTTTCATGGTGATGCCAGCGATGATTGGAGGTTTTGGAAATTGGTTTGTACCAATAATGATTGGAGCACCAGATATGGCTTTTCCTAGAATGAATAACATCTCTTTTTGGTTATTACCTACATCTTTTATATTATTAATTCTTTCAATATTTATGGATGGACCTCCTGGTCAAACTGGAGTTGGTGGAGGTTGGACTATATATCCACCGTTATCCTCAAAAGTTGGACAACCTGGTCCAGCAATGGATTTTGCAATTTTAAGTTTACATTTAGCTGGAGCTTCATCAATCCTAGGCGCAGTCAATTTTATTACGACAATATTAAACATGAGAACTCCAGGTATGACACTTCATAAAATGCCACTATTTGCCTGGTCCATTTTAGTAACAGCATTTTTGTTGTTATTATCTTTACCAGTTTTGGCTGGTGCAATAACAATGCTACTAACTGACCGTAATTTTGGAACCGCATTTTTTGATGCTCAGACAGGTGGAGATCCAGTATTATTTCAACATTTATTCTGGTTTTTTGGTCATCCAGAAGTATATATTTTAATATTACCGGGTTTTGGAATGATAAGTCATATTGTTTCAACGTTCTCTAGGAAACCTGTTTTTGGATACTTAGGAATGGCTTACGCAATGGTAGCAATTGGTATAGTTGGGTTTGTGGTCTGGGCGCATCATATGTATACAGTTGGATTAAGTACAGACACAAAAGCATACTTTTTAGCAGCGACAATGATAATAGCTGTACCAACAGGAATCAAAATTTTTTCATGGATCGCTACAATGTGGGGTGGATCAATTTCTTTTAAAACTCCTATGGTTTGGGCACTAGGGTTTATATTTTTGTTTACCGTAGGGGGTGTAACAGGTGTAGTACTAGCAAATGCAGGGGTAGATACAGCAATGCATGACACTTATTATGTGGTTGCTCACTTTCATTATGTTTTATCTCTAGGTGCCGTATTCGCTATATTTGCTGGTTTTTATTATTGGTTTGGAAAAATGTCTGGATATCAATATTCAGAATTCTTAGGGCAATTACATTTTTGGTTAACATTCATAGGCGTTAATTTAATTTTCTTTCCACAGCATTTTTTAGGTTTGGCTGGAATGCCTAGACGATATGCAGATTATCCTGATGCGTTTGCTGGTTGGAATTATATTTCTTCAATAGGATCTTATATTTCAGTAATTGGTCTTGGAGTGTTTTTTATGAATTTAATTTACGCATTTTATAAAAAGAAGGCAGCGGCTCAAAACCCATGGGGAGTAGGGGCAACAACTTTAGAATGGACAGTTTCATCTCCTCCTAATTTTCATACTTTTGAGGAATTACCAAAATTCGAAGATAATGAAGTTGTTGAAAAATCTACAAGTTAAAAGTTTTTCTAAATAAAAAACATGAATTAATGATTAAGTCTAAATTGAAAAATAGAAACTTAAGTCAAGAGGATGTATTTAATTTATCTGATCTATTTAAGTTAATGAAACCAAGAGTTATGTCATTGGTTATATTTACATGCGCTGTAGGCTTGATGATGTCACCAAATATTGTACCAACAAAAGATGCGATTATTGGTATTATACTAGTTTCAATAGGAGCTGGTGCTGCTGGTGCATTGAATATGTGGTACGAGTCAGATCTTGATGCATTAATGACAAGAACATGCTTAAGGCCAATTCCAACAGGAAAAGTAAACAAAAACCAAGCATTAGTGTTCGGAATTTCATTATCAATATTTTCGGTAATAGCTTTAGATTATTTTGCGAATAGATTATCTGCTGGAATATTAATGTTTACCATTTTATTTTATGTTTTTGTTTATACAATTTGGCTCAAAAGAAAAACTCCACAAAATATTGTCATAGGAGGCGCTGCAGGAGCCCTTCCTCCCGTCATAGGTTGGACCATTGCTACTAATACAATCTCATTTGAGCCAATTACGTTTTTTTTAATAATTTTTTTTTGGACACCTTCTCACTTTTGGGCTTTAAGTTTATATAAATCTGATGATTATAAAAAAGCTAAAATCCCTATGCTGCCATTAACTAATGGAGTTGAAAGCACAAAATTAAACATATTTATCTATTCATTATTAATGATACCTATTATAATTTTACCTTATGCTATAGGTTTTGTTGGTTTAGCTTTTTTAATTCCAACTTTAATTTTGACTATTTATTATAATTTGTTGTGTTTTGAGCTTTACAAATATAAAAAAAATAAATTTGATGCGAAAAAAGCTAAGTCAATATTTGGATATTCTATATTGTATTTATTCCTAATATTTGTACTTTTTTTAATTGATAAAATTTTATGATAACGCCTGATAAAAAAACAAAGAAAAAAAACATTTTGACTGCTTTAGCGATTCTTGCATTTATGGTTTTTTTATTTGTATTTACTTTATATAATGTTGGAGTATTTAATAGACCGATATGATTAGAAATAAAACCTTAACTCCAATTTTACTCGCAGGTATATTTGTACTAATGCTGGGATTATCATTTGCTGCAGTACCCTTATACGATATGTTTTGTAGAATCACAGGGTTTGGTGGAACTACACAGGTTTCTAAAGAGATACCCAGAGTGGTTCTAAATAAGGTGGTAAGTGTAAGATTTGATACTAATGTAAACAATCTTACATGGGACTTTAAGGCAAAATCTAATGTAATAGACGTTAAAGTTGGGCAAGTAAACAAGATTGAATTTGAAGTGGAAAATTATGGGAATGAAACTACTTATGGAGTTGCAAGTTTTAATGTTTCTCCCTCAACTTTTGGGAAATATTATAGTAAATTGTCATGTTTTTGTTTTGAAAAACAGGAGTTAAAAGCAGGAGAGAGAGCAACTTTTGTGATGTCATTTTATTTAGACCCAGAACTTGTAAACGATCCAACAACAAAAAATTTACAGGATGTAACTATGTCGTATACTTTTTTCTCGACAGATTACTATAAAAAATCATAATTATAATTTATGTCATCAGAAAAAAAACATGATTATCATTTAGTTGACCCAAGTCCGTGGCCAATTTACACCTCTTTCTCATGTTTAGTATTAGCCATTGGTTCAATATTTTATATGCATAATGATGTTTCTTGGGGCATGTATCTTGGTTTAGCATTATTAGTTTATGGAGCTTACATGTGGTTTAGAGATGTTGTAATTGAAGCAGAACATCAAGGACATCATACTCCTGTTGTTCAAATTCACCATCGTTATGGAATGACTCTTTTTATTGCATCAGAAGTAATGTTTTTCGTTGCTTGGTTCTGGGCGTATTTTGACGCGAGTTTATTTCCTAACGAATTTGTTGGTAATGTTTGGCCCCCAAAAGATATTGAAACATTTAATCCTTGGGATATTCCTCTTATAAATACACTCGTTTTATTACTTTCAGGTACAACAGTTACATGGTCTCATCACGCTTTGTTAGAGGATGATAGAAAAAGTTTTATTCAAGGATTAACCTTAACTGTAATTCTTGGTTTCTTTTTTACTTTATTACAGGCTTATGAATATCATCATGCAACATTTAATTATTCAGGCCATATATATGGAGCAGTGTTTTATATGGCAACAGGTTTTCATGGTTTTCATGTAATTGTTGGAACAATATTTTTAGCTGTTTGTCTATGGAGAGGTAAAATTGGTCATTTTACAAAAGAACATCATTTTGGATTTGAAGCAGCAGCTTGGTATTGGCACTTTGTTGATGTAGTTTGGTTATTTTTATTTGCCGCTATTTATATATGGGGAAGTTAGATTTTATCTTTGAGGAATAAACTTCTATTTTCGGTTTTTGTTTATTTTATAATTTTAGTTCTTATTTCTTTAGGTTTTTGGCAGATATATAGACTTAATTGGAAATTAAATCTCATAACCCAAATTGAAAATTCACTTAAAAATGATCATATTGAACTAAATGAATCAAATAAAAAAAATTATTTAAGAATTAAAACTTCTGGATTAATTGATTTTGATAAACAAATTTATTTATATAACTTAAATGAAAGTGGCAAACCAGGATTTGAAGTCATAAACCCAATTCTAATAAATAATGAAAATTATTTGATTAATCGGGGTTGGATACCTTTTGAAAAAAAAGGGTTAAACGAAATAAACATATTTGATCAAAATAATATAATTGGAACACTAATGATGCAGTCAAAATCAAGTATTTTTAAGCCAGACAATGATATAATAAAAAATTATTGGTTTACTCTGAATAGAGATGATGTTTTTAGTTTTACTGGAAAAAGATTTTCAAAATATATCATTTATTTGAATGGTGATTTTGATATTCCAAAACCAAGAGTGATTACTGCAAAAATTTCAAACAATCATAAAAAATATGCAATTACTTGGTTTTCAATGGCGATTTCAATTCTTTTGCTATATTTATATTTTAGAAAAAAGAACTATTAAATGAATTATGTAAGCACAAGAAATAATCAAAAAAAATTTACTTTTAAGGATGTTTTCCTTAAAGGTTTGGCAGATGATGGAGGACTTTTTGTACCTAGATCAATAAAACAATTTAATAGTAACGAATTAAATAACCTTAAAAGTCTTAATTACAATGATTTGGCAGCTGAAATAATTTATCCCTTTATCGGAGATTTTATGTCAAAAGATGATTTAATCTCTATAATATCAGAGTCATATTCAAATTTCAGAACTAATGATGTTGTTCAAATATCTGATTTAGGAAATTTAAAAGTTTTAGAATTATTTCACGGCCCAACACTTGCTTTTAAAGATATTGCTATGCAACTAATAGGTAATTTCTATAAATATCATTTAGGAAGTGATCAAAAAAAAATAAATATAATAGTAGCAACCTCAGGTGATACTGGTGCAGCTGCTATAGATGCGTTAAAAGGAAAAAGTAATTTAAATGTTTTTGTATTACATCCAAATAATAAAATTTCACCAGTTCAAAGAAAATTAATGACAATACATGAAGAGAGTAATGTATTTAATATTGCAGTAGAGGGCAATTTTGATGACTGTCAAAATTTAGTAAAAGCAATGTTTAATGACGAAAAATTTTCTAAAGCAATAAATATGTCAGGGGTAAATTCAATTAATTGGGCAAGAATTATTGCTCAATCTGTTTATTATTTTTATGCGTATTTCAAAGTTGGAAATGGCAAACCTTTATCTTTTTGTGTTCCAACTGGTAATTTTGGAGATATTTACGCTGGCTACTTAGCAAAAAAATTAGGTCTTCCAGTGGAGAAACTAATCGTGGCTACGAATAAAAATGACATACTTCATAGAGCAATATCAGTTGGTGATTATACCCAAAAAAAAGTCGAGGAAACTAACACTCCAAGCATGGATATACAGATAGCAAGTAACTTTGAGAGACTTTTATATGATGTAAAAGATTGTAACTCTGAAATTACAAAAGACGTAATGAGTAAAATTAAAAATAATACCTATAAAATTGAGAAAAATGATTTAGATAAAATCAAAAAGAATTTTATATCTGAAATGCTTGATGAAAATGAAACTGTTGAAATGATAAAGACAATTAATAATGAACACAAGATAGTAGTTGATCCACATACAGCAGTTGCAATTGGTGCAGCAAGAAAACTAAGATTGGAAAAAAATTGTGTTGTTTTATCAACTGCCCACCCATGTAAATTCCCACGAGCAATAGAGGATGCAATTTCAAAAATAGAAAATTTACCAGATAGTCTTAATTATGTTTATGACAGAAAAGAAAAATTTGAACTTCTCTCTAATGACATTGAAAAAGTCAAGGGCTATATAATGAATTCAATATGAAACTAAAGATAAAAGATCAAATACCAGATATAGATATTTTTCATCTTGTTGATGGAGAGCCACAAAAAAGTAAATTAAGAGAAATCATTGGTAATGGAAAGATTGTTTTATTCGGTCTACCTGGTGCATTTACATCAACTTGTTCAAAACTTCATCTTCCAGGATTTGTAGCAAATGCGGATAAAATCAAAGCAAAAGGAATAAAAAGTATATTTTGTTTATCAGTAAATGATCCTTATGTGATGAATGGTTGGGGAGAGATTAATAATACTGGAGATAAAATAAAAATGTTATCCGATCCATATTTGTTATTCACGAAAGCAATTGGTGCAGAAGTTGATCGAAATTCAAAAGGAATGGGAATTAGATCTAATCGTTACTTAATGGTGATTGAAAATTTTACAGTTGTTAATATTTATGAAGAAAAAGAAACTAAAGAATGTGGTTTGACCTCTGCAGAAAATTTATTAAATAATTTACTATAAACTGTGCTTTCCAAGCGCGCTTTAATTATTAGCTGCTGACCTTGCAAGTAAATCGACTTCGTTGTTTAATTTATCGGTTGAATGTGCTTTTACCCAATTCCAACTTATTTCAAATTCCGTATTAAGTAGATCTAATTCTGTCCAAAGTTCTTTATTACTCACATCTTTTTTGTTTGCTGTTTTCCATCCATTTTTTTTCCAATTATGTATCCACTCTGTTATTCCAGATTTTACGTATTTAGAATCTGTAAAAATTTGGACTTTACTACCCTTTGGAATTTCTCTAAGAGCTTTTATAGGCGCTAATAATTCCATCTGATTATTTGTTGTATCTTTATTATTTCCTTTTATCTCAGTTTTCTTACCATCAATTAATATAATTGCTGCCCAACCACCTTTACCTGGATTTCCAATACATGAGCCATCAGTATAAATTTTTATCATTATTTATAAGTAATCTTTGTAAGCCCTTAATTTGTTATGAATTACTAGTTTTTGATAATATTCTCTTGGATTCTTTATTTTTATTAATGCTGTCTTAGGTGTATTTGTATAATCATAGAGTCTAGTTAGAAAATATCTTAAAGCAGCACCTCGACAAAGAATATTCAATGATCTTTTTTCTTTAATTGAAATTTTCTTCATTTTTTCATACCCCCTGATTAAGTTCGCCACCTTTTTCTTATTAAGGTAAAATTTGGAATTTAATTGGTCAAAACATAATGCATTTATACAAATTGCTATTTCGTACATAAAAAAATCATTTGCAGCAAAATAAAAATCAATTATCCCAGATAATTTATTGTTTTTAAAAAAAATATTATCAATAAACAAATCTCCATGAATGATCCCTTTTGGCAGTTGTCTTGGCCAATTTTTTTTAATGTTCTGAAAATTTGTTTTTAAGAATTTTTCTAGGTTTTTAAATTCTCTTGATCTAAACTTAATCTTTTTAAGTAAGGGATTAAGCTTAACTATGCTCATAGAATTACCTCTATAAAGTTTTAATTTTTTTGTAGATAAATGTATTTTGGCAATTGCTTTTCCTATTTCATAACAATTTTTATGATTTAATTTTTTTTTATCTTTTCCATTTAGAAATGTAACAATACATGCTGTTTTATTCTTTAATGTTATCAAAAATTTTCCATTTCTATTTTTCAGTGGTTTAGGGCAATTTATATCTAGATCACTTAGTTGATCCATTAATTTCATAAAAAAAGGTATTTCTTTTTTTAAAACTCTTTTTTCAAAGATTGTAAGAATAAATTTTTTATTTTTTGATCTTAATAAATAGTTCGTATTTTCTATTCCTTTTTTAATACCTTTAAAACTTATAATTTTTTCTATTTCAAATTTTTTATTAATATAAGAAATATCTTTATTAACTATTTTTGTATATACAGCCATTTTAGTTTAATTTTTTTGGCACTTTGAAAACAACATCTTCTTTGATGATTTCAACTTCATCTATAGTGACTGTAAATTTATTTTTTAACTCATTTATAAAATTATCAACCAAAACTTCCGGAGCAGATGCTCCCGATGAAATACCGATTGTGTTAGAAGATTTAATTAAATCAAATGGTATTTCACTTTTTGAATGTATTAACTGTGAATTAGAGCAACCAGACTTTTTAGCGACTTCTACTAATCTTACTGAATTAGATGAATTTCTGCTACCTATCACAAAAAATAAATCACACATTTTTGCAATATTTTTAACCGCCATTTGTCTATTTGTTGTAGCATAGCAAATATCCTCTTTTACTGGTTCCCTTATACCAGGAAATTTATCTCTTAAGATTTGAATTATATCTTTTGTATCATCAACAGATAATGTTGTTTGTGTAACATATGAAATTTTTTTATTATTTTTAGTTTTGTATTTTTTAGCTTCTTCTTCATTTTGAATTAGATCAATTGAACCTTTAGGCAATTGACCCATAGTACCAATAACTTCAGGGTGATTTTGGTGTCCTATCAAAATTAAATGATATCCAGCTTTATGTAAATTTTCAGCTTCTCTATGTACTTTTGATACTAATGGACATGTCGCGTCAACATAAGTCATATTATAATTTTTAGCATCTTCTGGAATTTTTTTTGGAACACCGTGTGCTGAAAATATAACTGGCCGTGTTTTATCTTGAATCTCTTCAAGTTCTTCAACAAAAATAGCTCCCTTTTTTTTTAAGTCATCAACAACATATTTATTGTGCACGATTTCATGACGAACATAAACTGGAGCACCATATTTTTGAATGGATTTTTCGACAATTTCTATAGCTCTCTCAACACCCGCACAAAAGCCTCTTGGTGCTGAAAGTAATATCTTTAAATGTTTATCTTTCATTTTTCTCAATTAAATATTCAAGCAATATATGTGGAAAGGTTAAAGACGCCAAACCTATAAATATGATTTTAATAATTGAACTATCAAAATTATAAGTATTATTAAGTAAATAAAGGCCAATTAAACAAAAAATAGCGGTTAGAATTGTTAGAGGTAAAGCTTTCTTTGTAAAAATTTTTAAACCATTTTTTAGAT
>CABXTP010000001.1 GCA_902515175.1 uncultured Pelagibacteraceae bacterium | reverse complement strand
GCTCCATCAGGTATTTCACAAACCTCGTCAAAATTAAATGCAGGTGAAGTAAACTTTAATTTTTTATTTTTAAAAATGGGATTCTTTTTTCCTTTTTCATTTATCTCCACATCTGAAGCGACTCCAATATGTGCTCCTTTTTTTCCTGGTAAAACTTTTCCACCTGCAGCTGTTGAGCAAATCTGTAATCCCCAACAAATAGCCAAAATTTTATTACTAAATTTAAAACAATTATACGCAAAATTAATATGCTTTTTAATTTCATCTGTCATATCGTTAAGTCTCATAGCACCACCAGTAAAAATAATTCCATCATAATTATTCATATTATTTAGAGCTTCTTTGGTTTCATTGTCTAAGCCAGGATTTATTACTTTTATAGTACAAGCAGGTTCTAATGTTAGAACTAATCTTTTTAAGTTGTCGGAGCAAGAAGCTCCAGCTGCTTTTACAAAAAACTGATTATCTTCCAGATTATTTCCCTCTACTATAAGAATATTTAAATCTGTCATTAGAATAAATTTCCAGACATACTGTTTTGATACATTAATTTCATATCTTTCTCTGTCAATTTTTTTGGATTACCGCTAGTAGATGGGTCTTCTAAAGCCATTTTTGATAACTTGTCTATTAATATATCTTTATCCTTTATCACATCTGATAATTTGTGAGGTATTTTTAATTCTTTTCTTAAATCTAAAACCCATTTAATAAATCCGTTAAAAGATCGATCATCTAGCTCTATAAAATTGCAAAGTTTTATTATTTTTTCTTCAATAACATCTCTATTGAATGTTAAAACATAAGGCATAAATATTGCATTTGATAAGCCATGATGAATATTATTTAAAGCATTTACTGGATGACTTAAAGAATGAATACCGCCTAATCCTTTCTGAAACGCGGTCGAGCCCATGCTTGCAGCTGTTAACATATTTGCTCTCGCCTCTAAATTTGAACCATTTCTAAATGCTTCAGGCAACCATCTTTTAATTATTCTAATTCCCTCTATAGCAATTCCATCTGCCATAGGATGATATCCTGGTGCGCAATAAGCCTCTAGATTATGTGATAATGCATCCATTCCAGTTGCTGCTGTAATTTTTGAGGGTAATCCTAATGTTAAAACAGGATCAAGTATGACAATAGAGGGTAGCATTTTTGGATGGAAAATAATCTTTTTAATGCCTGTATCTTCATTTAAAATCACAACTGCTCTTCCAGTTTCTGATCCAGTACCTGCTGTTGTTGGAATAGCAATAATTGGTGAAATTCCATTTGAATAGGCTTTAGTCCAGTTTTCTCCTACATCTTCAAATTCCCATAAGGGTAATTTTTGACTTACCATAAACGCTATTGCTTTTCCTACATCCAGAGCACTGCCTCCCCCAAAAGCTATTACACCATCGCAATTATTTTTATTATAAAATTTTACGCCATTCTTTACATTTGTGCCCGTGGGGTTTCCTTTTACATCTGAATACAATTCAACACCAACCCACTTTTTTTTTAAATTAAACAAAGCTTTTTGAATTATATCTAATTTACATAATTCATTATCTGTAACTAAAAGAGCTTTTTTTATACCTAATTCCTTACAAGCAATATTAAGCTCTGCAACTCTATTAGCTCCAACCCACATTAAAGTGGGATAATTCCAATTATTTTTAAGCATTTAATAAGTTTTAGTGTATTAAGAAATTATTACTTTATAAAGTAATAATATTTATTAATTAGCTATAGTTGCAACTGTGTTAAGTCAAATAAGTTCACGTTTAATCAATTCTTTTATTTGATCAATCATTATTTTTGGAGATTGCATTGCTGGATATATTTCTTGAGCTTTTTTATAACTTTCAATAGCTTTTTCAAAGTTCTCGAGTTTTATATTTACTAAACCTTGTCCAGCTAATGCTCCAAAATGTCTTTTCTCTAAAATCAAAACCTTATCGATATCATTTTGAGAAGCTTGATAGTCTCCCAACAAATATAAAACTGTTGCTCTTTTATTCCATGCCTCTGCCCACTCTGGGTCTAGTTTAATAACATCGCTAAAAATTTTTTTTGCTTTTATTAATTGTTGTTCCCTCACTAATTTAGATCCCTCACTTAACTTTAAAGTTAAATTTTGATCTGATGGATGAGTACTCCACAATTCCCAAATTTTTTGTTCAATTCCATATGACAAATCGGCATCACTTAATTGAAGTCTCTCAAATAATTTATCTAATTGAATTGTTCTTTCATTGGAATATGAGTAATTAATAAAAGTTAAAAAAATAATTAATGTTAAAAAGATTTTCTTCATGATGATATATTATCGTATTTTATAAGTATGCTAAATAAAGAATTTTGTGATTTTGGCTCAAGTTGAACACATCTAATGTTATTTGTGTCATAAAGTGCTAGACTAACCTAATCAATTTATCTAAAGTTTAAAAGTTGTGAAACATGGGAGGAAATATGAGTAAATCAAAATCGCTCTACAATGCAGATTTGGCACCAACTCCAACAAATAAAAAAAATTGGGGATGGTTCGAAATTTTCAACGTATGGGCAAATGATGTTCAAAGTTTATTTGGGTATACTTTAGCAGCATCATTATTTTTAGCTTCAGGATTAAATGGTTGGGCTGTATTTTTAGCATTAATACTTGCTGGCTTTTTTATTATGTGGCTTGTAAATTTGTCAGGGAAACCAAGTGTAAAACACGGAATACCTTATCCAGTCTTTGCAAGGGTAAGTATGGGTGTGTTTGGTGCAAACTTTCCTGCGATGGCAAGAGGACTTGTGGCTATGTTCTGGTATGGAGCTCAAACTTATGCTGCTTCTACTGCTGTTGCACTTTTAATTACAGCTATTACTGGTAACCCAGGCACTGAAATGTTTTTAGGAATGACAGGTGTTATGTGGGTATCATTTATATTTGTGTCGGGGTTTCAAGTTTACTTATTCTGGCAAGGTATAGATCTTGTAAAAAGATTTTTAAACTTTGCAGGCCCAGCAGTATATGTAGTTATGGTTCTGTTGATGCTAGTAATCTGGTTCAAAGCTGGAGGAAATCTTTTATCAGAAGTTGGTGAGATATTTTCTGGAGGAACAAGATCAGGTGGATTTGAAGGTTTGGGATCTTTTGGTGCTTTTCTTGCAGTATTCTCAATTATGGTAGGATACTTTGCTGCTGTAGTAATTAACTTTGGTGACTTTGCAAGATTTGTTAAAAGTGAAGATGAGATGAAAAAAGGAAATCTTTGGGGATTAGTAGGTAACGTTATTTTCTTCTCTTTTATCACTTTAATGATCACTGGTGGAACTATTGCTATTTTTGGAGAATATGTAGCAAGTCCAACAGATATGGTAGCTAAAGTAGACAATATTATATTAACTATTGTTGCAGCATTTGCATTCTTTGCAGCAACAGTTGGTATTAATATGGTTGCAAACTTTATACCTCCTGCATATGACCTTGCAAACTTAATGCCAAGCAAAATCAATTTTAGAATTGGTGGTTTAATAACTGCTGGTTTTGGTTTTGTTATTGGTGGTATGTGGGTTGCAGTAATCACTCAAATGGGAATGTTTCCATTTGTAAACACATTAGGTGCTATTCTAGCTCCTGTGTTTGGTATAATGATTACTGATTACTATATAATCAAAAAACAAAAATTAGATGTTGATGATTTATTTAGTGACTCACCGAGCGGCAAGTATCATTACAATGGTGGTTTCAATGGAAAAGGAATGTTAGCTTGGGTACTTTCAGGATATATAGCTGTTGGTACGGTATGGCCAAATATTCTATTCATGGGACTTGATGATTTCTTCGCTAATTTAGGTGGTGGTGGAGGATATGCATGGATAATTGGGGCATCTTTAGGTGCAGTTATTCATTTAGCTATATCATCTAGAAAATAATCAAAAATAACTTTAAAGCCCGATAACTAAAAAGTTGTCGGGCTTTATTTTTTTAGTTATCAATCTATAATTCTTTTAAGATTGGCATTGAGTCGCCAGCTCCTAATCTTGTGGTCGATAAACCAGCAACTTTATTTGCAAATTCTAAACACTCTCTAATCTTTTGACCTTTAACTAAAGCTAATGAAAAACTTCCATTAAATGCATCCCCAGCACCTGTTGTATCAATAGCTTTAGCCTGAATTGCTTTAATATAAATTTCCTCCTTGCCATTTGAGAAGAAAACACCTTTTTCTCCCAAAGTTATTATTACATTTTTAATCCCCATTTTTAAAAGCTTTTTTGCACTTTTTTTTGCATCAATTTCATTATTAATTTTAACACCAGTGTAAAATTCAGCCTCGCTTTCATTGGGAGTGAAATAATCAACTAATTCAAAAAATTCATTTTTTAATTCACATGCGGGGGCTGGATTTAAAATATTTGTTAATCCATTATCCTTAGCAATCTTTAAACAATGCAAAGTAACATCCAAAGGAATTTCTAATTGTGTTAAAAATGCTTTTGATCTTTTAATTTTATCAATATTAATTTCTTTTATTTTTAAACTAGAGGGAGCACCTCTAATAACAGTTATTGCATTTTTGCCAGTATTTCTATCAATGTGGATTCCAGCAACACCTGTCTTATGTTTTTCTGAAATAACAATATCAGACGTATCAATATTATCTTTTCTTAGTTTACTTAAAGCAAGTTTTCCATATTCATCCTTACCTAATTTAGAGATAAAATTTACTTTTCCCCCAAGTCTTGAAATAGCTATTGCTTGATTGCACCCTTTGCCACCTGGTCCAATATTATATTCATCACCAAGAATAGTTTCACCAGACACAGGAATTTTATCACCTAAAAAACTTATATCAGCTACAAATATTCCAAGAATAGTTATATCGCTCATTAAGATTGAAAATCTATAGTGATGTTTTCAGTTGCTAAGTTATGAATTACAAGATTATTTCCACTGCCTTTTCTATCAACAACCAAAAAATTCATATCCTCTGTTGATATTAATGGAAAATGCCATACTCCTGGATTGTAATTAATTCCAATTCCTTTTGGAATTATAAAAGCTTCCACTAATGTTAGATCAGGTTCGTCTCCTCCAAGCGCAACAAAAGATAAAAATGTGGTTTCTTTCATGGGTATAAAAGCTTGACTACCTAAAGGATGTTTTTCCATCATATCTATTTTCATTGGAAATGATCTTTTTAAAGCAGAAAATATACTAATTGTAGAATCTCCATTTTCTTTTTTTGTATCAAGTTTGGCTATATCGTCATATCTTTTTGCATAGCCATTATTAATTTCTAAAGGTTTAATATCTGCTGTAGTAATCATATCACCAAATTTTTTAAAATTAGCTCTAGTAATAAGTTTTGGTTTAATCTTTAAATTTTTCATGTGGCTTTTCCAAAAATTCTCAATCTAGAAATTCCACCATCAGGGAAGATATTAATTTTAATATGATTAATTTTGTCTTTTTTCATCATTATGTTTTTAAAAATATGTGTTTTATTTGCAAATAATTTTGATTTTTTTAATAGATATTTCCAATTTGATGAAGACTTTACAATTTGATTAAAGTTTTTAGATGGTGATAAATGAGCGGCTTGTATAGAGCAGTGACTTGGAAAATTACCCTTAAAGTGATGTGTTGAAATTTCAATATTTTTTATTTCTTTGCCGTCAACACAATTTACAATTAACCAATCAAAACCTTTATCTCTTCGTCTACGAGTCTCCCAGCCATCGCCCATATTTTTTGCTTTTCCTGGGGCTAATATATTTTCCGCTTTTCCAAAATGCTCATTATTACACGCAACTACTGAGGCCCCATAAAGTAAAGATGCAAGATTTATTTTCTTATTAATAACTTTTTTATTTTTAGATATAGAGCCGAGTAACCTTAATCTTGCAACACCCCCATCAGGAAAAATATTAAATTTTATGTGAGAAAAAATTTTATTATTTCTTAAATTGAAATAATGATGGCTATTAGCTTTTATTTTTTTCTTTGAAAGTAAAGTATGCCATTTTAAATTTTTATTTTTAGAAAAAGAATTAGTTCCCTCAATTGAAATCATTGATGGTTGATTGCCATTAAAGTGGGAAGTGTCAACGTCTACTTTACTAATTTTTCCTGGTTTACCTAATTTTAGAATTATGTGATCATGACCTTTTGATCTTTTTCTCCTTGACTCCCAGCCGTCCATCCATTTTCCATTTTTATCAAAAACACCTTCCTTAAAAATTGGTATTGATGGACTTATTATTCTGTTAGCAGATGCAAAAAAATCATCAGTTTTAAAAATGATCTTGGTGCCCAATCTTGGTTGGGCAAGATCAATCAAATTGTTTTTAAATATAACCTTATTTTTCATAATCTTATGAGTAATGTTTGATCCAATGTTTTGCTATATCAATTCTTTTACAAATCCAAATATCATCAAAAGTTAAAACGTAATCTATAAATTTTTTTAATGATTGAAATCTGCCTGGTCTCCCAATTAATCTACAATGTAAACCAACTGACATCATTTTTGGATAAGTTTTTCCCTCATTATATAACGTATCAAAACTATCTTTTAAATAATTGAAAAAGTGGTCACCAGTATTAAAGCCTTGATTTGTTGCGAATCTCATATCATTGTTGTCCAATGTATAAGGAATTATGAGTTGTTTTTTTTTACCCCTGAACTCCCAATAAGGTAAATCATCATTATAAGAGTCGCTATCATATAAGAAATTTCCTTCTTCAAAAACTAAGTCTCTTGTATTTGGACTACATCTTCCTGTGTACCAACCAAGAGGTCTTGAGCCAAATATTTCTTTAATTGTTTTAATTGCTTGTTGCATATGTTTTTTTTCAATAGATTTTTTGACATTTTGATAATCAATCCATCTATAACCATGTGCTGCAATTTCATAATTTCCTGTTTTGATGGCTTCACAAACATCCGGGTTATTTTTTAATGCTAACCCTACTCCAAAAATTGTAGCTGGTATCTCTTTTTCTCTAAAAAGTTTATCCACTCTCCAAAAACCTGCTCTTGATCCATATTCATAAATAGACTCCATGCTTATGTTTCTTCCTTTAATCGCTTTTGCACCAATTATTTCAGATAAAAAAGTTTCAGAATATTTGTCTCCATTTAATACACAATTTTCTCCTCCTTCCTCATAGTTAAGGACAAATTGAAGAGCTAATTTTTCATTTTTAGGCCAAGAAATTTTTTTACCCTTTGAACCATAACCGACCATGTCTCTAAATTTTTTATTACTCATTTTACTCAACTATATCTTTTAATTTACTTATCTCGCCAATTTTAAAAATAATTGTATCTTCCTTGTTATAACCAAATTTTTCAGCGTTTTCTTTAAATCTTATTGGAGGTTCCATTATGGGTTCTAAAGATAAAACAAAAGTGCCCCAATGCATTCCTATTACTTTTTTGCTATTCAAATCTCTTCCGATGCTAAGAGCTTCTTCTGGATTTGTGTGGTAAACTGACTTATCTTTATAAGGCATGATTGGATAAAAATTATATGCTCCAATATTAATTAAAGTAAGGTCAATTGGTCCATATATCTCTCCTAATTTTTTATAAATTTCGCCAATTCCAGTATCGCAAGCAAACAGAATTCTTTTTTTATTATATTCTATAAGAAAATTACCCCACAATGATTTGTTTGTATCTGTTAAACTTCTTTTCGACCAATGGACTGCGGGGAGGAATGTAATTTTTAAATTTTCATTTACAATTATCTCATCATACCAATCCATTTCATTAATATCTTTGTAACCATTTTTACTAAAATATTTTCCAAGTTTTAGTGGAAGTAAAACTTTTGCTTTTTTAAAAGGAAATTTTCTAATAGTTGCCATATCTTGATGATCATAATGATTATGGGTAAGTAAAAATTAATCAATTTTAGGAATCTCGTTTAAATCTAATGCTGGCTTAGTAAATCTCTTAGGTCCAAATATTAATGGACCAGCATTTTTAGAAAAAACCGGATCTGTTATAATTGTTGTTTGTCCTAATTTGATAATAAATGTTGCATGACCAATCCATAAAATATAGTCATCATTTTGAAATTTTTTTAAATTAGATAATACTATATCTTTGTTTATAAAATGATCTTTTGGAACAGTCATATCAAGTTTTTTTCTCTCTTGATTAAAAACTTTATAAGACCATTTAATATTTTCATCTCTTTTTGGGGATCCTTCAGGATTTCTAAATGTGCCATCAGGCAAATGATGATATGAATTTTTATCCATCTCTATTGATAAACAATTATATGTTAAAAAAAAATAAAAAAGATTGTATATTTAAATAATTTTATATTCAAAATTTTGAGTTGTTTCATTAATTTGTAAAAGTTTAGCACCATTTCTACTGTGAAATTTTGTTGCCATTTGTGTAAGTGGTGAAAGTGTAATTAGTCTATTTAAATGATTTGACTTTTTAATTTTTTTAAATACTTCTTTAACGATTAATTTTCCCCCACCTTTTTTTTTCGACCAGACTGTATAGGCAATTGCAATTCTGCCAATGTTTTGATCTCGTTGTGCGCTTTGTAAATAAGCATCATGGCTAAATTTTTCTAATTCTTCTACATTCTTGGGAATTTGATTTGTATATGCAAAACACATAACAGCATGAATTTCGCCACCATATTTAACACCATAAATTTTTCTCCCATAGCTTCTTCGAAAAACATTATCTAATTCTGGTCTGACAGGATCTTCCTCAACATTGCATTTCTTAAGTTCTATCAATTCAGCTCCTTTAACCCAATCAAAAAAATCTCCGATATTTTTAGAAATAATCTGTTTATTTTTTTTAATCCGTTCTCTTATTACTTGCTTTAATTTTTTTTTTAATATTTTTATCATTGAATTTATTTGTAAAATTTAAAAATACAGTAAAAACACAACTATAACAAAAAAAACAATTAGAATAACTAATGCGATATAATTAATCTTAAGCTTAAATTTTTTGTAGATTATTTCGCTAATTTTTTCCCAAAAAAGTATTAAGAGAAAAATAACGACTGCAGGTACAATAAATTTTATCATATAATTTAATCAATTATTATCGTTAACATAAACTGATACACCTCTAGTGTTTATATCAACATCAAATTTCTTGTGTAACGGAGGAAAAGCTCTTTGTGAACAATCTAATCTATCGCAGGTTCTACAAGAAACACCTATAGGAATTTCTGTTTTTTTATCAGATATATCCAAATTTTCTGTATAAACAAACTCTTTAGCATATTTTGCCTCACAGCCTAGACCGATAGATAAAATACTTTTAGATTGCCCGTACCTGCCAACACCTTTTTCTACTGTTCTTGCAATACACACATATTTTTCTCCATTAGTCATTTTACTGACAGCCGCTTGAATTACTCCCGGCCTAGTAAAAGCTGAATAAACATTCCATCTAGGACATGCTCCACCGTATCTTGGAATTTCTATTCCTGATAAAGAAAACCTTTTTGAAATATTGCCTGCGATATCAGTTCTTAACATATGGAACGGAATTCCAGGCAATTTTGGATCTTGAAGACATGTAACTCTGTGAGCAACTTGTTCAAATGATGTGGCAAATGTATTTTGTAGAAGCTGTAAATCATATTTTAACTTTTTACATTCGGAATGAAAAAGTTTATACGGCATCAAAATAGCTGCACCACAATAATTTAATAAAGCAATCTGGGTTAATCTTTTAGACTCACTAGAAGGAAAATTAAACTTTGACAAGTAATTATCGATTATATTCAATGCACCTTCTTGCGCTATTTGTGCTGCTGCATGTAATTTTTTTGTCTCAAGAGAATTATAATCACTCAAGAGAAGTTCTTTTTTTTGTTTATTAAAAATTTTTGAAAATGGTTTTTTTTCCTCTGGAATTATATCTTTTACAGTAATTGAATATTCTTTTTTCAAAAAATCGCACAAGGCTATATATCTTGTTCTATTATTTTTTTGAACTTTTTCAAAAATAAAATTTGCAAACTCTTCCAGTTTAGGAAAATAGTTTTTATTTTCTTGAAGAAAATCAGATATTACTTCTCCTGGAAAGGATGTCTTTCTACTATCAATAATTTTTCCTGAAATATTTTCAACTTTACTTACTATTTCATGATCCTTTTGTCGAAAATTATCTCCTAATTTAATAAGAGCTCGAGCGATTTTTGGATTTGTGTTAACTAAATCTTTTACTTCTGGTCCTAAAATATCTAGATCTTCAAATAATTGATCATCTAAAAGCTCAGAAATATTATTTTCCAAATTGATATCACTTTTACTGGTTAAATCTGAAAGTTCGACTCTTAATTCTTTGCTAATTTTTATTAAAAGATTGCCATCAATTTTTCTTTTCCCTGCCTCAATTAGATTTAGATAGCTAGGAGAAATATTTATTTGCTGTGCAAATGTATTAGCCTGAAGTCCTAACTGCCTCCTAAAGGCTTTAATCTTAGGACCAATTTTCAAATCAGACACATTAAGATTATTTTTTGAGGAAAATTTTGTGATTGCAATTTTTGAATTTCTAATATCTAGATCTTTTTCACTTTTGAGGTCAGATAATTCAATTCGTAATTCTTGACAAATTTTAAGAAGTAAATCAGCGTCTATATTTCTTTTTCCACTTTCAATTAAATTTAAATAACTTGCAGAAATGGATAATTGTTCAGCTAATTTGTTTGCTTGCAATCCTAGTTTTTTTCTAAAAACCTTAATTTTTTGACCAATTTTTGTGTTAATTTCCATTTTTTTGTAAATTTTGTAAATTTTAATTTACAGAAAATTTACTTAATTTACAAGCAAAATAGCTCTTTTTTGTAGATTTTGTAAATCTTGTAAATTATATAGTTTTCATGGACGAAAAACTTAAAAATACAGAAAATGAGGCTCAAATCATAAATAGTGAGGACCTTGCTAGACATAATAGTAGAGGGATTTATATGAGAGATGATCACTGTGATTGGGGTTCAAGTGGAATGAAAGACCTTGTTGAGACTCTAAACGACAACAGTTAATTCGTTCAACTAACATTTTCTACAAAAATTTTAAAAATAGGATTTACAATGAGTGCAGAAAATATCTCATACGATTTAAAAAGATTTGCTGGAATTAAAAGAGACTATTCTCCTGAAGAGGTAGATAGATTACGAGGTTCAATAAAAATTGAATATTCTTTATGTAAACAGCAATCAATTAAATTATGGAATTTGTTAAATTCTGAAGCATATGTTAACACTTTGGGTTCTTTGTCAGGAAATCATGCAGTACAACATGCTAAGGCTGGTCTAAAAGCAATCTATTTAAGTGGCTGGCAAGTAGCTGCTGACGCGAATAGTGCGGGTGAAATGTATCCTGATCAATCACTGTATCCTTATGATAGTGCACCAAAATTAGTTGAGTCAATGAATAATGCCCTAATTAGAGCTGATCAAATTCAACATATGGAATTAAAAGATGGAGATATGACTGAAGAAAAAAAAGTTGATTATATGCTCCCAATAATTGCAGATGGCGAAGCAGGCTTTGGTGGACCTTTAAATGTATTCGAACTTGCAAAAAAATTTATCAAAGCAGGCGCAGCAGGTGTTCATTTTGAAGACCAATTAGCAAGTGAGAAAAAATGTGGTCACATGGGGGGTAAAGTTTTAGTTCCGACAGGTACAATGATTAAAAATTTAAAAGCTGCAAGATTAGCTGCTGATATAGCGGATGTACCATTAATTATATTAGCTAGAACCGATGCCAATGCAGCTAAATTAATTACTAATGATTATGATGATAATGACAAACCTTTTCTTACTGGTGAAAGATCACCTGAGGGATTCTATTATGTTAAAGCTGGGATAGAACAAGCTATATCAAGAGGATTAGCTTATGCACCGTACTCAGATTTAATTTGGTGTGAAACAGCGACACCTAACCTAGAAGAGGCAAAAAAATTTGCAGATGCTATTCATGAAAAGTTTCCTGGAAAGCTTTTAGCTTACAATTGTTCACCTTCTTTTAATTGGAAAAAACATCTTTCAGATTCTGAAATAGCTTCTTTTCAAAAAGAAATAAGTGCTATGGGTTATAAGTTTCAATTCATTACCCTAGCCGGATTTCATACCCAAAATATTGCAATATTTGAACTTGCAGAAAAATATAAAAAAGAAGGTATGTCTGCTTACTCAAAGATACAAGAACAAGAATTTGCTCGTGAAAAAGATGGATATACTAGCGTAAAGCATCAAAGAGAAGTTGGAACTTCTTATTTCGATGCAGTCTCAAATACAATAAGTAGCGGAAAAAGTTCAACTACCGCAATGGAAGGCTCTACAGAGTCTGAACAATTTTAAACGATAATCCTCTTGTAAAATAGTGAAATAGCTGGCCCAGAAATGGGTCAGTTATGATTTGATGTTATAACCTTTTTTTAAAAGTATAGATACGATTGTTACACAAATTATTAAGAATAAAATTAATAAACCTATACTTATCCAAATATTGAAGTCTGAAACTCCATAAAAAGAAAACCTTAAACCATTGATAAGATAAACCACTGGATTAAAGTAAGTTATCATCTGCCAAAATTCTGGTAGCATATCCAGTGAATATAAGCTACCACCAAGAAATACCATAGGTGTTATTACTAGTGATGGAATTATTGACATTTGTTCAAAATCTTTACTCATTAGGCCAATTAAAAATCCAAAAAGCGCAAAAGTAAAAGCCACTAAGACTAACAAGAAACACATTAAAAATGGAAACTGAACTTCAACATCCACAAAAAATAAAGAAGTTGTAAATATTACTATTCCAACGATTAATGTTTTTGTTGCTCCTGCACTAACAAATGCCAAAACTATTTCAAATGAAGAAATGGGAGCTGCTAAAATTTCGTAAATTGTTCCATTAAATTTAGGGAAAAAAATACCAAAAGAAGTATTGCTGATAGATTGAGTTAGTAATGTTAACATTAATAATCCGGGAACAATATATGATCCATAACTTATGCCATCAATATTTTGAATATAATTTCCTATTACAGATCCAAAAACAATAAAATATAGACAAGTAGATATCACAGGAGATAAAAGTGATTGACCTAATGTTCTTCTAAAACGATCCATCTCATGTAAATAGATTGATTTGAGACCATAATAATTAATTTTCATTATTCTCCTTTACCAGTGTTACAAATATTTTCTCTAAATTACTTTGCTCAGTTTTTAAATCTCTTAATTTTAGACTAGAATCTTTAATGTCTTGCAAAAGATTTGTAATCCCTGTTTGTTTACTTTTGAGGTCATAAGTATAATTCAAAGACATTCTCTCATCCCCTATAGCTAAATTATATTTTTCTAGAGAACCTGGTAATTCTTTAATTTCATGTTGTAATTCAACAATAAGTTTTTTATTTCCCATTTTCTTAATCAATTCATTTTTTTGCTCGACTACGACTATTTCACCTTGATTAATAACACCCACTCGATCAGCAATCGCTTCTGCCTCTTCAATGTAATGTGTAGTTAAAATAATCGTTACACCTGTTTCTCTTAAAGATTTGACAACCTTCCACATTTCTTTTCTTAACTCAACATCAACTCCAGCAGTTGGTTCGTCTAGAAATAATATTTGTGGTTCATGAGATAACGCTTTTGCAATTAAAACTCTTCTCTTCATTCCTCCAGAAAGTTGTCTAAGATTTAGATCTTTTTTGTCCCAAAGGCTCAATTGTTTAAGAATTTTTTCTATATATTTAGGGTTTGGACTTTTTCCATAAAGACCTCTGGAATACGAAATATTTTTGAAAACTGTTTCAAACTGTTCAAGAGTGAGCTCTTGAGGAACCAAACCAATTCTAGCACGCGTTTCTCTATAATCTTTTATTATATCAAAATTTTCAACTGTCACATTACCCGATGATGGTTTAACAATACCACAAATAATACTTATAAGCGTAGTTTTTCCTGCACCATTAGGTCCTAACATTGCAAAAATTTCACCTTTTTTAATATTTAAATTTATTTTTTTTAATGCTTTAAATCCATTATCATAAATTTTTGAGAGATTATTAATTTCTATTTGATTGTTTGTCATTGGAACAGATATATAGCTATTAATTTCGTTAATACAATCGAGTAATATTAATTCTTTTTAGTGGTAAAAATGAAAAATGGTAGGAAAGTTGCAACTACGAAAGATAAAAATAATAACGATTGAGAAACAAACGGTGCAAATAATTCCTTTGGAATTATAATTCCAACCAATAAACTTTTTGAAAAATCAGGAGTTGGAAACATCAAAAAACCACCTACTAATCCAATTATAATAGAGGAATAAGCTGTTTTTTCAGTAATTTTTTTATTATAGAAACTGTAAACTACAGTTAAAACAAAAGCACAACATAATAAATCTGCTAATAAAAATAAATAAAGAATATCAAATCCTTTTGATGCAACTATAAAAGAAATTACAGATAATATTATAATTATATATTTAGAAAAATTTAAATAGTTTATTTTTCTGTTAAAATTTAAAGTAGCCTTTCCATCGACTATTATTAAACTTGATATAGCATTTATTAATGTATCTACGGTTGAGATAGTTAAGGATAAACCAAGGATAATTACAACCAAAGATATAAAAGAAGATTGATCTTTAAGTAATAATGAGAAAAAACCAAGATCTGGTCTTATTGTAGGGTCTATTGAAAAGGCAACCATCCCTGTAAAACCCATAAAAAAAACAATTGGAACTATCAAAAAAAAAGAAATTATCAAACTTTTTTTTAATGTTTTAAAGTTTTTTGCAGCATATATGCGTTGCCAATTTCCTTGATGAAATAAATTTGTTGCAGCAACAGCAATAAAAAAAGTTAATCCTGCTGTGTAGTTTGGCACATAAGAACTGCTTAAAAGATGAGGATTTTTTTCTTTAATGAGATTAAATGAAAATTGAGATCCTGTAATATAATTAATATATATAATTGAAAAAAATATCAAAATTCCAATAACAATCATTTGAATATTATCTGTAAAGATAGAGGCTTTTAAGCCACCGTATAAAGTATAGACTAATGTAGAAAGCAAGACTATCAGAGCAGTAAGCCAGAGTTTTGTACCTGATATATAATTTATCAAAACAGCAATAGCAGTTACTTCAGCGCATAAAAAGATGAACATATAAAAGATAGTCATTAACAAAATTAGCTTAAATAAGCTTTTTCCAAATTTTTTTCTCATAAATTCAATTAAAGAAAATCCATTTGGAAATTCTTCCCTAATTTTTTTTCCCAAAAAAATTAAAAAAAACATTGGAAATGCTGTTCCTAATGAATAACCTATAATTGCACCTAATCCTCCCCAAGTTGCAGCAGAGGCAGGTCCAAATAAAATCCAAGCTCCTAAAGCGGATGAGGTTAGGCTAGTTGTTAAAGAAAATAAACCAATATTCCTATTAGCAGTTAAATAGTTGTTTAAACCTTTGTATTTTTTTGAATGATATAAGCCTATGAATGCAAATAATAAACTAATTACAACTAGTATTGTTAATGACGTTGATTGACTTATGAAGTATTTGTTATCCATTATTCTCCCTTTCTGAATTACCGGACAGGTTCATAGGGTTTAATCTCAGTCTATTATAGACACCCCTGCTAAATTTCTATACTTTTTTACCCATGATTTCAATCATACATTTGGTTGCATATTCACGCCACTCAGTTGAATTTTTACCTTTAAGGCTGTTAAGATGATCTCTATTATTTTTAATATCATTTTCATGTTTTTCTTTATCTGCTTCATCTAAATTAGCCTCAATATTTTCGAGATTTTTTTCCATTGCTTTTATCCAGCTATTTCCTAAATCAATGCATTTTTGGTCATTTTTTTCATCACAGATTTGCTTAAAAAAATTAAAAATAACATCATCCGTTTTCACTGAATTATTCATTTCTAGATTTATCTTTTAAAACAATTGTTTAATAATATTGCCATCAATATCCAAATCACAAAAGTCTCACCATGTGAAAATGAATAATCTGCTCCTGCAAACCCCGCAATTATATTAATACTATAAATAATAACTGTGGATGAAATTAAACAAGTTATTAAATTTGTTAATCCATATATGTATTTCATAAAATAAATTTATATTTATTCAAAACAAATTCAATTAAATTCTAATATTAGGTGAATTATAAATTAGACCGAATGATATTAAATCATCAAGTTGTATTTAACAAATTTATTTTAATTTAAACAAAAAAAATTTCTTGAATACAACCATCTAAAAATTTATTTCTAAATTAAGGAGGTTATTTAAATGAATAAAAAGCCACCTGATACTTAGCTGGGTAGCTGCATTCTAAAAAAAAAATTAATTTAATTCCACTTGGATTTAAAACCCAAAAAAGCAAAACAGAGGAGCTCTTTTGGTCATAAGGCTAAAAGGGTGCCTCTGTTATCCTTTAATTTTTTTTTGGTATATCAAACAAACTAGATTGTCGTTAAATTTGATTTTTCTCTTATATTTTGTCTTAATTTCTTGAATTCCATTATTAATATCTTTTTCATTCATGGATACTAAATTTGATATAAATCTGCTCCGAATCATTTTAATATATTTTTTTTTTGATATTTCAACTTTATAAACAAATCTTTTAAGTTTAATATTTGGTAAAAATTTGTGTAAGATTTTTGTAATCATTTTATCTCTATAAAAAGATTTATTAAGTTTTTTTTTCATTAATACAAATGATGGTATTTCATTCTTATGTGGATCTAGAGTAAAAATTAATATTGCCCCATTCGAGTTTAGGTTTTTTTTACAATAACTAATTAGTTTTTTTATATTCTTAATACTAAGTAAATGAATTGTCTGTTTAATCAAAATTAAATCAAATTTAATTTTATTCTTTGAAAAAAATAGTAAAGCATCTATTTTTTTAAAATGTATTCTTTTATCTTTATCCTTATGATTTACTAAATCAATTCCGATTGGTTTTTTTTTAAGATTCAATCGTGATTTTAAATTCCCAATAATTTTACCACGACCACAACCAATATCTAGAATATTTGAAAACTTATTTAATCTTATCTTTTTGAGAATAAAATCATTTAAATTATTTATGTATTGTCTAGACGAAAGCCAATTTCTATTATCCCAGTTTTTAATGACAATTAACGCCAAATTTTTTTAATCTCCAATAATTATATGGCCACGGGGTTATAAAACCAACAATAAGCATAATAGGAATTATCCACCAGTTTAATATTGCACCTCCAGTTAATAAATAATCAGTCAAATTCATTGCAATCTCCATACTTATCATTGAAATTAAACTCATTCCCATTGCTGTCTTAAAAGCTTTTGAAAAATCTAGATTTTGTTTCATTAAAATTACCGTTTCTAGAATAATACTTGTAATCAGACCATTAATAATGGCTAACGTCATAATCGCTAAGACTGGTAAAGGGATTTTGGTAAATTGAAAAAATAAAATTGTTCCAAAATCACCTATTGCACATCCTAATAAACACCAGCTTGTATTTTTTGCGCTTCTTTGCCAAGTATGTTTGCACAACCAATTAAAATTGGTAGTAGCGCTATTATCCATAAGATTAATTTATATTAACTTTCGCAATCATTCCAGCTTGATAATGACCAGGAACATTACAAGCTACCTCTATGTTAACAGCATTATCAAATTTCCAAATGATTTCTCCCTTTTGTTTTGGTTCTAGCAAAACACTATTATTGTGTGAATGACCCATTGACTTATCTATTTTTGCCATCTTTTTCATTTTTTCTTTATCAATAGAGAAGGCAAGAAGAATTCCATTTTCAAACATTTTTCTCATTTCTGGTTGATGCATCATATGCATCATCTTATTTGCTATATTAAATTCATGAACAAGCATACCAGCATTTTCTACTTTAAATTTTATTGTCTCGCCGGTTTTAATTTGAAAAGAACTTGGCTTAAAATAATTATCATACATTACAACTTTAATAACACGTGAGACTTCACTTTCTTTACCTATTGAGCCAATTTTCATATTTTTATCTGCGTACGAAAAAGAATGAAAAAATAGAAATATAATTATAATTTTTATAAGTTTCATACATACAAATTAATATTTGATATTATTAAAACAATGGGTCAATTTATACTTATATGGTATTATATTTTTATGATTTTTAGACAATTGTTTGATACAAAATCTTCAACTTACACATACTTAGTTTCATCAGGAAAAGGTCGAGAAGCATTAATTATTGATCCTGTTTTAGAAAATGTTTCTGAATATATAAAATTACTTAAACAATTAGAATTAAAATTAGTTAAAGTAATTGACACCCACATTCATGCCGATCACGTAACCGGAGCATCTAAGCTAAAAGATATTACCAAATGCTCAACTATTATGGGTGCCCATACTCCTGCGGATGCCGTTGAAATAAAAGTTAAAGATGATGAATATATTAATCTAGATAATCTTAAAATTAAGGCATTGTATACCCCTGGACATACTTCAGATAGTTATAGCTTTTTAATGGATAATTATCTTTTTTCAGGTGACACTCTTTTAATTAATGGCACTGGTCGAACAGATTTTCAAAATGGCAACCCAAAAGATGCTTATAATTCAATATTTAATAAACTTTTAAAATTACCTGAGGAAACTCTTCTATACCCAGCCCATGATTATAAAGGCGAAAAGGTAAGTACGATTGGAAAAGAAAAAAAACAAAATCCAAGGTTACAAGTTGGTAGTGTTGATGAATATATTGAAATCATGAATAATCTAAATTTGAAAAAACCTATCCAAATTGACTACAATGTATCCAAAAATATTAATTTAGGTATCTAAACTTAAATTGATGATTTTAATGCTTTATAAATAAGTTCTTTATTAGTTTCACCAAGACTTCTATAAACTTCTTTGTTGTCCTTAAAAATCAAAAGTGTAGTTTGATATTGTACATTAAAAAAATTAGCAATCTCTTTATTAGTGACATCAAATGTAAAATATTCAATATTTTTAAATTCATTTTTAGCTTTGTTTAGAATTTTCATTTGACTAGCACATGATGTACAATATTTTATCCAAGAACTAATTACTACAACTTTTCCATCAGATTGAGCTTTATCAAATAATTCTTTTTTAAAAGTTGTTTTTTTCTCTATAGCATTGGCATTGAATGCAATTAAAAGAAAACAAAATACAAAAATTTTTTTCATAAATTTTTATACAACAAAAATTAAAAACCAATAAGAAGCTAATCCTGAAAATATTGTCGCAATTATACTTCTAGAAAAAATACCAATAAACATCGCAATTATTGCAGCTATTATCTTTGGATTATCATCTATTTGGAATAAACCATTATCATTTACAATAATAGCCGGAAAAATTATTGCAGGAAATATTGCTGATGGTACAAAAGACAGTATTTCTCTAATTCTATCATTAAACATTTCTTTTTTGATTAAAGCGATCATAGAAAATCTTGTTAAATAAGTAATTAATCCACAATATATAATTAATGCCCAGTTAGTCATACTTTTTAATAATTTTTGTTAATAGGATTGCTGTAAATAATCCAGCTAAAGCCGCTACTATTACATAAGCTTTAAATGGAATATGATTATAACCTAGTGTTGCTACTAAACCTGAAATAATTATTACAATAACATTAATAAGTTTTCTAAAATCATTAACTAATAAAGCTAGAAATGTTAGAGGTACTGCAAAGCTTAAACCTAGTTTTTCTGGAATTGCTGCTCCTAATATGATTCCTAAAATTGTAGTTGATTGCCAAATTATCCAACATGTTGCTCCACCACCGACTAAATGAAAATATCTGTTACTATTATTATTCTTTTTTAAATATTCATTTGATACGGCGAATGCCTGGTCAACTAAAAAATAAGATATAATAATTTTCCATACTAATTTTAGATCTGATAAATGTTCAGAGACAACTGCTCCGTAAAGAAGATGTCTAGAGTTTACCGCACCAACAGAGCTAATAATGACTAGGGAAGAGGCGCCACCAGAAAATAATTGTAAAAGAACTATTTGTGAAGCGCCCCCAAAAATTATCAATGACATCCCCATTGTTTCAATTGGACTAAATCCTATATCAATAGATAGCACACCAAATATTAAGCCAAATGGGACCACTGGTATCATTATTGGAATTACATCAAAAATTCCTTTTAAAAAAATTTTAAAATTACTTTGCATTATTTTTAAAAAAAAAAACTAGAAACAAACTATATGCTCAAGTTGAATTGGTCTTTTAATACCAAATTTTTCATTTACCTCATGTTGTTCCCAATGATGAGTGTGGACTGCTACAGGAATTAGTTTATTACTAGGTGTTCTCAAAGTATAAATAAAATTTGTTCCTCTAAACTTTCTATCAACCACTTCTAATTTTAAATTGCTATCATCATCATGTTCTAAATCCTCTGGTTGAAGTAATAATTGAACGTTTGAACCTGTCGGATAATGTTTAATAAATTTACCTTTTATAATTCCCAAATCCTCATTTTCAAGTGAGTCACCTCCTGTGACTTTTGCAGGTATTAAAATTCCTCTATTTAAAAAATTTACAACTTGGATTGAATTTGGAAAGTGATAAACATTATAAGGATCATCATATTGTTTAACTTCATTATCTAAAATCAAAGCACATTTACTACCTAAGTAAAAAGCTTCATATGAATCATGAGTAACTACTATAGTTGTAATCTTATTATTTTTTAAAATTTGTTTCAATGAAACTTGAATATCTTCTTTAAAACTTTGATCAACATTAGAAAGTGGCTCATCCAGTAATAAAAGATCAGGTTGCGATATTAAAGATCTTGCTAAAGAAGCCCTTTGAGACTCACCTGCACTAATTTGGTGTGGGTATTTATTTAAAACATCTTGAAGATTTAAAATTTTTATTATCTCTTTTGAATCAATATTTTTGTTACTAAGTTGTTTTTTTTTTAAACCAAGATGAATATTTTTATCAATAGTATAATGTGGAAATAATGAATTTTCTTGAAATGATAAGGCAATATTTCTTTTTTCAGGTTCAACATGAATTTGTTTTGATGAAATAATCTTATTTTTTAATATTATTTGTCCTTTGTTAATTTTTTCTAATCCTGCAATAGTTCTTAATATTGTTGTTTTGCCAATGCCTGAAGGACCGAGGATGCAAATTATATCACCTTCTTGCTCTATTTTAATATTAACATCATTAACTCTATCTTTGCCCCCAATTGCAAAGGTTACGTTATTTATTTCAAAAAAATTTTTAATCATTTGTATCTCTTAAAATATATTTTGAAGTTATCATAATAAATATTGCCGCAATAACGATTAAAAATAGTGATGGTACTGCAGCGGCTTCTAATAAATCCTCAGACGCAGAGATATAAGCAGTCGTGGCAAAAGTTTCAAAATTAAAGGGTCTTAGAATAAGGGCGATCGGCAATTCTCTAATAATCTCTAAAGAAACTAAAATACTAACGAATAAAAGTGAATTTCTTAAAAAAGGAACATGAATATTCATAAAAGTTTTTCTTTTTGAATACCCTAATAAATAGGCACTTTCATCAACATAAATATTTATTTTTTCATAACCTGATTTTATTCCATTAAATGCCAAAGAGTAAAATCTTATAAAATAAACTATTACCAAACCAAAAATTGAACCTATAAAGATTTTCTTGACAGATAAAAATCCAATAGACTGGATCATATTTTCATCAATCCAAACTATAAAAGTAATAAAAGCAATAGCTAAAATTACTCCAGGAATAGCATAGCCAGAGATAGATAAGGTAGATAGAATATTTAATATTTTATTTTTAGAAACTCTATTCCCATAGTTTGATATTAAAGAAAATATAATTAAAATTGAGCTAGATAATATTACAAGATAAAGGGTATTGAAAAAAAGAGTTGAAGCGTTTAAGCCAATTAAATTCTCAGGAAATTTGATTGTCCAATATAACATTTGGCCTAATGGGAATAAAAAACTTAAGAAAAAAATTAGAAAACAAAATAAAAAAGCAAAAAATGATTTATTGTTTGATAGCTTTAATTTTTTCTTTTGTTTAAAACCACCTCTAGAGTTAAAATGATATTTAGCTTTTTTTCTCGAAAGATTTTCTAAGAGAAATAATGCAAAAATAAATAATAAAAGAAAAAAAGATAATTGATTTGCAAAAGCTAAATCATCAAAAGCTATCCATGAATTATAAATTCCAGTTGTAAGTGTATTAATTGAAAAAAAATCAACTGCACCAAATTCTGCCAAAGTTTCCATAGCTACTAATGATAATCCAGCTACTATTGCCGGTCTTGCTGAAGGTAAGATCACAGAATAAAAAGATTTAAAGTTCGAAAAACCAAGATTTTTTCCCAAATCAATTAAATTTTGAGATTGATACAAAAAAGATGCTCTTGTTAAAATATATACATATCCAAATAATGAAAAAGAAAGTGATAAAATACTTCCAAGCATTCCGTCAAACTTAGGAATATGTTTGTTATAATTTGCTTCACCAAATAAATTTTTTAGAATTGTAAAGGCTGTACCATAGTTTTCAAAAAAAGCTGTCAACGAATATGCATAAATATAGGGCGGTACTGCAAATGATAAAATTAAAGCCCATTTAAAAAAATTACTCAAAGGGAATTGATAAAAAGAGACTAAATATGCAGAACCTGTACCAATTAAAAACGTAAATGTTAGTACAGATATCAATAAAATTAGAGAATTAAAAGTATACTCAAATAAAAAAGTCTTTTTTAATATGTCAAAATAATTAGAGGTGTTCTCAAAAAAACTGGAGAAAACTGTCAATATAGGAATTATTACAATTAAGGATATTAAGAATGAAGATAAGAACCAAAAGTTGAAATTTTTTGACATAATTATTTTATATAATGATCATTTTTTTAATATAGAGACTACTCGGTCCCAGATAGATAGATAATACAATTTTCTACAGAGGTTTCACTGTAAAATGGTGTTTTTTGTTTTTTTTCAATTTTTTTTCTTTCTTCCCACCATTTTTCTACTATCCCATCAGTAATAATGGCCATGTAATTTTTATTTAAATTTGCCGCTTTTAACTCGCCAGAAATATTTAATACACCAAGGTGATTCATAAAGTTCCCATTTTCATCAGGTATTATTTTTATATTACGAATATTAATTTTATCAAACTGCGATTTTACATTTTCAAATTTTTGAAAAACACAACAATATATTTCGTGGATACCAAGTTTTTTTATTCTATCATAATAACCTTCAAAATTTTTCAATTTTTCTAAAGTATTTTGAGAATTTAAATCCTCATTAATACTAAAAAGTGTAACTCTTCTTTTGGAAAAAAAATTTCTCGTAGTCTTAATTGAATCATTAAATGAGAATTTGATATTATTTAATCTAAAACCTGATTTCATAATTTCTATTCAAAGAGTGTCCATCATAATTAAGGAGACAACTTGACCATAGTGAACACTCTTTCAGTAGAAGAATATAAAACTAAGACTTTTCATACTTATGTCCACCACAATTTTATTGTGGTGGACATAATTTTAAGAAAATTAAAAATTAAATACCTTAAGAAGGTGCGGAACTTCTTTAGGTTCAATTTCTTCTAGTTTTCTTTTATTTATTCTTTTGTTAATTTTTTCAACTTCCTGACTACATGGAGAACATGCTTGAGAAGATTTATTCAAATTAACATCCGAAATAAATTTTTTTTCTTGTTTCACGCTTACTTCCAACCAGCAGCTGTCATCACTTCTACAGCAGCAGCTTGATTTTTTCCATATGAAGCTAACTTAGTTTTCATATCTTGTTTGAAATCTAAACCTAAGTTGTTTACCACTAATGGACTTGGTGAAACACCATCAATCATTGGAAACTCAAAAGTATTATTTGTAAAGTGCTCTTGAGATTCAGGAGTTAGTAAAAACTCTACAAGTTTGACAGCATTCTTTTTATTAGGCGCGCCTTTAACTAATGCTGCACAGCTAACATTCATATGCGTCCCTCTATCATTCTGATTAGGGAAGAAAGCTTTCACTTTTTTAGCAGCTGCTTGCTGTTCTGGACCTTTTTTACCAGATAACATTAGTGCTAAATAATAAGTGTTAGCAACAGCTATATCAGCTTCTCCAGCAGCGACTGCCATGATTTGTGCTCTGTCGTTACCTTTTGGTGCTCTTGCCATGTTAGCAACAACTCCTTCGGCCCATGTAGCTGCAGCTTTTTTACCATTGTTAGCAATTATTGATGCCACAAGAGATTTATTATATATGTTGCTAGATTTTCTTATTACTAATCTACCTTTCCATTTAGGATCAGCAAGACCTTCGTAAGACATTCCAGATAATTCAGCACCAGAAACTCTTTCAGGTGAGTAATAAATTATTCTTGCTCTTTTGGCGACTCCAACCCATTTACTTGTTCTAAAGCTTTTTGGAACTGCAGCTTTTATAGCAGCAGATGTTAAGCCACTTTGAAGATGACCCTTTGCATCCATTGCACCACATCTTCCCGCATCAGCAGTTATATAAAGGTCTGCAGAAGAATCAGCGCCCTCTTCAATAATTCTTTTTTCAAGAGCTCCTGATTTTCCATTGATTAAGTTTACTTTAATACCTGTCATATTCGTAAACTTTGAATAAAGCTCTGAATCAGCTTTATAGTGTCTTGCATTAAAAACGTTTACTTCATCTGCAATTGCATACGCAGACATAAATAATGACGCTATCAATGCTAAAATTGATATTTTTTTCATTTATCTCCTAATTTATTAATTAATTAAATGTGAATGATAACTATTCGCAATGAGAATGATTATCAATCGCAACTATGTCGCACCTATTTGTGAGATTTTAAGAGGATTATTTAAGGAATTTATAACTTCCAATCACCTATTTTGCTAAATAAAAAGTTTCTAAAAGCTTGAACTCTAGCTGTATTTTTTAATGACTGAGGATAAACAAAATGTGCCTCAGTAATTGGACCTTCGCATTTTGGTAATACCTTAATAATATTATTTGAATTAGTCACTAAATACTCTGGAAGCGCAGCAAGACCAACTCCAGATTCAACCGCTAATAGCAAACCCATTACACTATTTACTTTCATTATTGATTTTCTTTTTTTTCCATCTTGTCTACCTAATTTCAATGCCCAATCAGGGTTGTACACTGGTGATGGTGCCCCTTTTCCAAAAGATATGAATTTATGTTTATTTAAATCGTTTATAGTTTTAGGCATTCCATTTTTTTCTAAATATTTATTAGATCCATATATGTAATATTTAATATCTACTAATTTTTTTTGAATATAATTAAGTTGCTTGGGTCTCCTCATAAAAATACCTATGTCAGCTTGTCTAGTACTCAAATCAAGTTCCTTATCATCGAAAACTAGTTCTATTTCAATTTCAGGATTTAAGCGCATAAATTCTTGAATTCTTGGTGTTAACCAATGTGTGCCAAAACTTCTGACTGTAGTTATTGTTAATTTTCCTGTTGGTTTATTTTTTTGATCCCCTAGTGATGTCTCAACTTCTTTTAGTTTGCTGATTACTTCATGAGCTGTTTTAAATACATATTCTCCATTTTCAGTTAATGTTAAGCCTCTTGCGTGTCTTTCAAATAACTGAACATTTAAATCTTGTTCTAGTGACTGTATTTGTCTACTTATTGCTGATTGACTTAAGTTGAGATTTATAGTTGCATTTGTAAAACTGCCTGCTTCAGCAACTGCATGAAAAATTTTTAATTTATCCCAATCCATTACTTATTTAAATTTATAATATATCTTCCAGATGTTTCGCCTTTTAACATTTTTGGATAAACTTCAATGACCTCGTCTAAGCTTATTTCTTTTACTGATTTTTCTAATTCTTTAAAATCAATTAGTTTTGCTGCCTCACTCCACAAAAATTTTCTTCTTTTGATTGAGGCAGTAACTGAATTAATACCCCATAATTTTACACCCCTAATTATGAAAGGCATTACTGTTGTATTAAGTTTTATGTCTGCAGCATTTCCACATGAAGAGACAATTCCAGCATCCTTTGTTTGTGAAAGAATATTTTCTAATACTTTACCACCTACTGTATCAACTGCACCATCCCATAATCCTTTATCTAAAGGTCTTGCGTCTTTAGTCAATTCTTGAGTATTTACAACGTTTTTGGCACCAATTGATTTTAAATAATCTATATTTGAATTCTTGCTAGTAACTGCCGTAACATTGCATCCTAATTTACTCAATATCATCACAGCCATACTGCCCACTCCACCTGAGGCTCCACTAACAATTACATTTTCAACTTTTTCGCCAAGCAAAAGTTCTTCTCTAGTAGTTTTTGTAGTAAATGAACATTGCAAGGCAGTAAATCCTGCAGTGCCCATAATCATTGACTCCTTAAGAGATAAACTTTTTGGTTTTTTAACTAAAAAATCTCCATTTACTTTTGCGTATTGTGAGTAGCCTCCAAAATAAATTTCTCCCACTCTCCAGCCTGTTAAAATTACCTCATCACCCACTTTAAATTCTTTATGGTTACTTTCTTCAATGATACCACTAAAATCTATTCCAGGTATATGCGGAAATTCTTTTACAAGTCGTGCACCATTTTTTAAAATTAATGCATCTTTATAATTCAATCCCGAATACTCCACCTTTACTGTAACATCGCCATGTTTTAAAAAATTTTTTTCTACAGATTTTATTTCTCTTGAAAAACTTTCACCATTTTGGTTAAGTATAAGAGCTTTAAATTGATTAGACACTTTATTCTTTTATTATACTTATAAACCTTAAATATCTATTTTGAAAACTTAGATCTTCTTTGAATTGGCCTAAATAATAATTAGTTACTGTTGAGGCTTGTTCTTTTTTTATACCTCTCATAGTCATACATTGATGTGTTGAGTCAATAGTTACGGCTACTCCTTTGGCATCTAAAGACTCCATAAGCGTATTCGCAATTTGCATAGTCAATCTTTCTTGAGTTTGAAGTCTTTTTGAAAATACCTCTACTACTCTTGCTAATTTACTTAAGCCTACAACTCTATCTTTTGGAATATATGCCACGTGCGCTTTACCTATTATTGGAGCCATATGATGTTCGCAATGGCTTTGAACTGATATATTCTTTTGTACAACCATATCATCATAACCTTCTACGTCCCCAAAAGTTTTATCTAAGACTTGATTAGGATCCTCTTTATATCCCTTAAAATATTCCTTAAAAGCTTTAACTACTCTTTTTGGTGTTTCCAATAATCCTTCTCTATTAGGATTTTCACCCATCCATGCTAAAATCGTTCTAAACGCTTCCTCAGCCTCTTTGTCTGAAACTTTTTTTATTTCTTGATCAGAGTTTGTGTCTTTGACTAATTTCATCGCAATGCTTTATACATATAATTTAATGATTTTAAAATATTTAAAATATACCTATATGTGCTACATAATCACTTATTATGTTCAAAAAAAGAGAGAATGTTGTTGAAATTGAAGAGGGTAACCTCTTATCACCTAAATTTGATAATGATGGGTTAATACCAGTTATTACTATGTGCGCTAAAACAAAAGAAATTTTGATGCATGGTTATATGAATGTTGAAGCTCTAAAAAAGACAATAGAGACAAAAGAAGCTCATTATTTTAGTCGCTCGAGAAACACCATTTGGCACAAAGGTAAGACAAGTGGTTTTATTCAAAAAGTGATTGAAATTAAAATTGATGATGACCAAGATTCTGTCTGGTTAACAGTTGATATTGGAGATGGAGCAAGTTGTCATGTTGGTTATCGTTCATGTTTTTATAGATCTATTCCTTTAGGCCCTATAGATAATGGTAAAAAAGTTGAAATGCGATTTACTGAAAAAGAAAAAAAATTCGATCCTGAAAAAATATATAAGGGTCAGCCTAATCCAACAAAAATTTAAGTGAGTAAAAATCAAAAAAATGTTCTTGGTGAAAGTTTAGAGGAATGCTCTTTAGACCCCTTAACTGGTTGGTACAGAGATGGTTGCTGCAATACAGATGAAAACGACCATGGTGTTCATACAGTTTGTGCTAAAGTTACAACAGAATTTTTAGAATGGTGCAAAGAAGCTGGTAACGACCTAATTACTCCTCATCCAGAGTTTGGTTTTCCTGGTTTAAAAGATGGCGATGGTTGGTGCGTGTGCGCAACTTGGTATGCGCGTGCTGTTGAAGCAGGAAAAGGTTGTCCAATTTTTTTAAAAAGCACTCACCAAAATACTTTAAAAATTTTACCAATTGAAACTCTTAAGAAATTTGCGATAGATTTGTCTTAATTACATATTTCCGTACTTTGGACCACCTCCACCCTCAGGAGTTACCCAAATAATGTTTTGTGAAGGCTCCTTAATATCACAAGTTTTACAATGAATACAATTTTGTGAGTTAATTACAAACTTATCGACATTGTTTTCTCTTTGAACCTCGTACACACCTGCTGGGCAATATCTCTGAGCAGGTTCATCAAATTTTTCAAGTGTATATGAAATCGGTAAATTTGGATCCTTTAATTGTAAATGAACTGGTTGGTTATCAACATGATTAGTTCCTGTTAAATAGACTGAGCTAGTTTTATCAAAAGTAATTACATTATCTGGTTTTGGATATTCAATTTTTGGCATTTCTTTTGCAGATCTTAAAGTCTCATGATCTGCGTGTTTGTGTTTTAATGTAAACGGCATTTTTCCTCTAAATATTATTTGATCTATTCCAGTGAATATAATTCCCAAAATAAGACCCCAATTGAAACTTGGTTTAACATTTCTAGCTTGATATAGTTCTTTATAGATCCAGCTTTCTTTAAAAAGCTTTTCATATATAGATAGATCGTCACCTCTTTCTAAGTGATAATTTATAGTTTCTGCTGCAATCATCCCACTTTTAATTGCAGTATGTGATCCTTTAATTTTAGGCATATTTAATGTTCCTGCATCACAACCAACTAATAGTGCGCCGGGCATAAACATTTTAGGTAGACTTTGAATACCCCCCTCAATTAAAGCCCTGGCTCCGTAAGAAATTCTTTTTCCTCCTTCAATTATTTTTTTTATTGCTGGGTGAGTTTTGAATCTCTGAAATTCATCATAAGGAGATAAGTGAGGATTTTTATAATCTAAACCAATTACATACCCTAAAAAAACTTGTCTATTTTCAGCATGATACATAAAGCTACCCCCGTAAGTATTGTTGTCTAAAGGCCAGCCAGCTGTATGCATCACAAGTCCTTCTTCATGTGTTTTCTCATTTATTTCCCATATTTCCTTAAATCCTATTCCATATTGTTGAGGATCCTTACCTTTATCTAATTCAAATTTTTTAATTAATTGTTTTCCTAAATGTCCTCTACAACCTTCAGCAAAAACAGTGACTTTTCCTAAAAGTTCAATACCAGGCTCATAACTATCTTTTTTGTTTCCCACTTTATCAATACCCATATCCTGGGTAGCAACACCTTTAACCGAACCATCATCATTATATAAAACCTCACAAGCTGGGAAACCTGGAAAAATTTCAACACCTAAAGCTTCTGCTTGTTCTGCAAGCCATCTACATAAATTTGCAAGGCTAATTATAAAGTTATTGTGATTTTTTTGTACCGATGGAAGTAACCATGTGGGCCAACTTAATGAGCTTGTTTTACCTAGAAATAAAAATTTTTCCTTCGAGACTTTAGTTTTTATAGGCGCATTTAATTCTTTCCAGTTAGGAATTAGCTCATTTAGTGCTCTTGTTTCAAAAACATTTCCACTTAAAATATGCGCTCCAATTTCTGAAGCTTTCTCTAAAACACAAACATTAAGATTTGAATTTAATTGTTTCAATTTTATAGCTGTGGATAAACCAGATGGCCCACCGCCGACTATTACAACATCATATTCCATTGTCTCTCTGGACATAATTCTAATTTCTTACAGATTCTTCTATTTTTGTATAGTGTTTAATTTATTAAGTTCTTCTAAGAACTTTGGCAATGCATCGAAAAGGTCAGCTTCTAAACCATAATCAGCAACACTAAAAATTGGAGCTTCACCATCTTTATTTATAGCTACTATAACTTTGCTCTCTTTCATTCCAGCTAAGTGTTGTATTGCACCAGAAATACCAACTGCAATGTAAAGATCTGGTACAACCACTTTTCCTGTTTGACCAACTTGATGATCATTCGTAATATATCCTGCATCAACTGCGGCTCTTGATGCGCCTATTGCTGCATTTAATTTGTCAGCAACAGCGGTAATTAATTTAAAATTTTCACCACTTTGCATTCCTCTCCCACCAGAAATTACAACTCTAGCAGTTCCCAATTCTGGTCTGTCTGACTTTATTTCCTCTTTTTTAATAAATTTTGATAAACTAGTCTCGTCTCCAGGATTTCCAGTTTCTATTTCAGCTGAGCCTCCAGATGTTGGTGCTGGATCAAATGATGTTGGTCTAATAGTAACACATTTAATTCTATCATTGCTTTTTACAGTAGCAAATGCATTACCTGCATAAATTGGTCTCAAGAATGTATCTTCAGAAATTACTTTTGTAATATCACTTACTTGTGAGACATCCAATAAAGCTGCAATTCTTGGCATTAGGTTTTTACCAAATGTGTTAGCTGAACAAATGATATGAGAATAATTTTCCGAAATTTTTGTAATAGCTGATGTGTAGTTTTCTGCTAAGTAATTTTCATACATGGAATTATCTACATGGATTACTTTTTTTACATTTGGAACTTCAGAAATAGATTTTACAACATTTTCTGAATTTGATCCCAATACTAACACGTGAACATCCTCATTTATTTGCGATGCAGCAGAAATCGCATTAAAAGTAAATGGTTTAACTTCTTTATTATTATGCTCTGAAATTAATAAAACTGACATTATATTACTTTAGCCTCATTTTTTAGTTTTTGAACTAATTCTTCTACACTTGCGACTTTAATCCCCGCCTTTCTTTTTGGTGGCTCCTCTACTTTAATTTGTTCGATTCGAGGTTTTGTATCAACACTTAAATCCGAAGCATTAATTTGTTCGATTGGCTTCTTTTTTGCTTTCATTATGTTTGGTAAAGAAGCGTATCTAGGTTCATTTAATCTTAAATCACAAGTAATAATTGCAGGCGTATTAACTTCTATAGTTTCTAGTCCTTCGTCTACTTCTCTAGTAACTTCTAAAGATTTATCTTTAACTTCAATCTTGGATGCAAAAGTAGCTTGTGGCCAATGCAATAAAGCAGCCAACATTTGCCCAGTTTGATTGCAGTCGTCATCTATTGCTTGTTTTCCCATAAAAACTAAATCTGGTTTTTCTTTTTCAACTATTTTAAATAAGATTTTTGATACAGCCAAAGGCTCTATCATGCCCTCTGTTTTGACAAGAATTCCTCGATCAGCGCCGACGGCTAATGCTTTTCGAACTGTCTCTTGGGCTTTTTCATCTCCTACAGAAACTGCTATAACTTCTGAAGCTTTTCCAGCCTCTTTAAGTTTTACAGCTTCCTCGATAGCATTGTCATCAGGCGGGTTAGTTGACATCTTAACATTATCGGTTACTACCCCACTACCATCCTCTTTCACTCTAATTTGGACATTGTAATCAATAACTCTTTTTACTGCGACTAAGATTTTCATTAAGCTCTCAATAATTTATTTTCACTATCGTATGGACTTTCATCTAAAATTGTAGCCTCATACATTTTTCCTAAAATGTCGACTTTAAGCTTCTCTCCAACGTTAGCTAAGTCAGGTTTTACCATTGCCAAAGCTATTGATTTATCAAGTCTAAATCCATATTCCCCGCCTGTAGCTCTTCCAACTACTTGATCATTTTTGTATATTGGATTATTTCCTAATACATCAGAATCTGTAGTGTTATGAACTTCAAGTGTTACTAATTTATTACTAAAACCTTTTTCTCTCCATTTATTTAATGCATCAAGACCAATAAAGTTTCCTTTATTAGGATGAATAAATCTATCCAAACCAGACTCGTAAGGTGAATATTCAATTGATAACTCGGTACCAACAAGTTTATAAGATTTTTCAACTCTTAAACTGTTCATTGCTCTTATTCCAAATGGTTTTATTCCTAAATCTTTGCCTGCTTCCATCAATTTATCAAAAATATGATTCTGATACTCGATTGGATGATGTAATTCCCAACCAAGTTCTCCAACAAAATTAACTCGCATAGCATTGACTGGTGCATATCCCACATTAACATTTTTAGCAGTCAGCCACTTAAAGTTCTCATTAGTAAAATCATCTTTTGATACTTTTTGCATTAATTCTCTGGCTTTTGGACCAGCGACTACTAATACTCCTGTGCTGTTAGTCAAATCTTCAAAAATCACAGAGCCATCTGTAGGCATCCATTTTTGTATCCAATCATGATCTAATCGTAAATTAGCACCTGCTGAAACTAAGTAATAACTGTTCTCAGCTTCTTTCATAATTGTAAACTCAGAGTGAACTCCGCCTTTGGTATTTAGAGCATGACATAAATTAATTCTTCCTATTTTTTTTGGAAGCTTATTTGCCACCAAATAATCTAAAAATTCCTCTGCTTTTGAACCTTTAATTCTACATTTTGCAAATGCTGTCATGTCTAAAAGACCGACATTTTTTTTTACATTCTCACACTCTTTTTTAATAGCATCAAACCACTTAGATCTTCTAAATGACCAATCATCTTTTTGCTCCATGCCGTCAGTAGCAAAAAAATTTGGTCTTTCCCAACCAAATTTTTGTCCAAACACTGCTCCTAAATTTTTCATTCTCTCATAACAAGGTGCTGTTCTTAAAGGTCTAGCTGCTGGTCTCTCTTCATCAGGATAATGAACTATAAAAACATGGCTATATGCCTCCTCATTTTTCGCTTTCAAATACGATTTAGTAGCATAATTTCCGTATCTTCTAGGTTCAACTCCAAGCATATCAATAGTTGGTTCTCCATCAATAATCCATTCAGCTAATTGCCAACCAGCTCCTCCTGCAGCAGTTATACCAAAACTATGTCCCTCATTTATCCAAAAATTTTTTAATCCCCACGCTGGCCCTACAATTGGATTGCCGTCTGGAGTATAACAAATTGCACCGTTATAAACTTTTTTAACTCCTACTTCACCAAAAGCTGGAACTCTATGAATAGCTCCCTCAATATGCGGTGCAAGTCTATCTAAATCTTCTTGAAATAATTCATATTCAGAATTTTTTGATGGTCCCTCTACATAACAAGCAGGAGCACCATCTTCATATGGACCTAAAATTAAACCACCAGCTTCCTCTCTCATATACCATCTGCTATCACTATCTCTTAAAACCCCCATTTCTGGAAGTCCCTCTTTTTTTTTTTTTTGAATTTCTGGATGTGGTTCAGTTACTATATATTGATGTTCTACTGGAATGACTGGAATATCTAATCCTACCATTTCCCCAGTTTGTCTTGCGAAATTACCAGAGCATGAGATAACATGTTCGCATTCAATAGAGCCTTTATCGGTTTCTACTATCCAACCATCTTTAGTTTGTTTCATTCCTAAAACAGTTGTATTCCGATAAATTTCAGCTCCTTTATTTCTTGCTCCTGTAGCAAGAGCTTGTGTTAAATCAGCAGGTTGAATGTAGCCATCCTCTGGGTGTTGAATAGCTCCAACTAAATCATCTGTATGACAAAGCGGCCAAATTTCTTTTACTTGTTGAGGTGTTAAAAATTTTACATCTACACCAATTGTTTTAGCAACACCGGCATACTGATGATACTCATCCATTCTGTCATTTGTGCTTGCAAGACGAATATTTGAAACCACACTAAAACCAACATTTTTTCCAGTCTCTTCTTCCAATTTTTTATAAAGATCAACCGCATATTTGTGCAATTGACCAACTGAATAACTCATATTAAATAACGGAAGCAATCCTGCGGCATGCCAAGTAGAACCAGATGTTAGCTCTTTTCTCTCAACTAAAACTACATCTGACCAACCTTTTTTTGCTAAATGATAAAGTGCACTAACACCTACAACTCCACCACCAACTACTACTACTTTTGTTTTAGATTTCATTAAAAGATTCCTACTAAATTTTTATTCATTTCGAAACAAAATTGTAACCTTGAATTCAAATTGAGCTACCTAACGGTATGGGATTAGATACCATGGTTGTTAACCAACAATCTTTTAAAGGGCCTTCTATAGTATATTTTTCGACTTGCCAGTTAAATTTATGATAAATTTTTTCTTTATCGAGTATTATCACCTCAAATTGAGCCCAGTTTTCTCCAGTTCCTAGCTGAGTAATAGTATGGCTCAAGTGATTAATCATCATCTTGTAAGAGTCACCTTTCAACATTCTCTTAAAATTATTCAGAGGGCCTGTGACTTTTTTATTGCTAGGATGTGCAAAATTCCATGTTTGCTCTATTCCGCTATCTTTATAATTTAAATCATTTTTTTGAAGGCCTAACAATTGAATTTTCACAACTTTACCTGGCTTAATATCACTTTTTGGCTTTATTAGTTCTGCATTTGAACTTGTTATTGAAAAAAGAAAAATTACTAAAATATTAAATATTATTTGCTGTTTTTTTAACATCTTCTAAAAATTTTTTTCTTTTATATTCCTTTACGAATGGTACAGCAAAGTATCTTCGATATATAACATCCGTTATGCCGCATATGTTAAATACCCCCCTCCTCAATCTCTTAGTAGGCATATTCAAAAAAAAGGTTCTCACAGCAAATTGTGGAGAACCATAAGTGCAAAAAACAACAGCCTTTTTTCCTTTGAGATTTCCTTGAGGATAACCATAATTTCCGAAAAGTTTTTTGAATTTAAACGCCCATGGGGGAGCTAAAACTTTATCTATCCATCCTTCAACAATAGCTGGCATTCTAAAATTCCATATAGGGGCAATTAAAACTATTGCATCCGAATCTTCAATTCTTTTTCTATGGTCTAAAACTGTATCATCTGGGTCTTCTCCAGAAAAAACTGGATTAAATTTTTCTTTATAAAGATCAACAACATCAACATTGTGTCCATTTTTCTCAACAGTATCTTTAAAAGTGTCTCTTATTGCTGCATTAAAGGATTTTTCATTATAATGACCATAAACAATAAAAATTTTTTTCATTTATTAATAAATTTTTCAATTTCAATTTTTGTACATTTATCCTCAATGTATAATATATTGTTAGCCTCAACTATTTTTCTAGCATCATCATTTTTTATTTTTAACTGTAACCACAATACCTTTGCACCTACAATGACAGTTTCTTTAGCAATTTCAATTGCTTCGTTTGAAGGTCTAAACACATCTACAATATCAATTTTATCTTTTATTTCTGAAATTTTTCCAAATACAGTTTCTCCTAAAATTCTTTCTCCCTTCATATTAGGATTTACAGGAAAAACTTTATAGCCATACTTTTGCAAATATTTCATCACAACAGATGAAGTCTTGGTTAAATCTTTACTTGCTCCAACTAAAGCAATATTAGTAGATGTAGTTAAAATTTCTTTTGTTTTGGACATTAAATCTAATCTTTGTTCATAATTTTTTTTTCACAAAACTTTTTAGCTTCATCTATTGTCATTGGTTTATCAAGCTTTTGACTTCCAGCTACACATGCATCAATTGCTCTTTTGAAGTTGTGATCTCTAAAATTTAAAACAACAATTAATCCTATTATTATAAAAATTATAATTAATAAATTTTTTAAGTTCATTTATTTTTCCATTTTGGTTTTCTTTTTTCTAAAAATGCTGAAATCCCCTCTTTGGCATCCATTGCCATCATATTAAGTGTCATCATTTTACTTGTGTAAGCATAAGCTTTTTTAAGTGGCATCTCTAATTGTTTGTAAAAAGCCTGTTTGCCAATCTTAATTGTAAGATTTGATTTAGATGCAATTTTTTTAGCTACTTTTAGAACTTCACTATTTAATTTTGATTTTGAAAAACAATCATTAATTAATCCAACTTCTTTTGCATAATTTGCTTTAATAGGCTCTCCTGTTAGCAACATTTTCATCATTGGTTTTCTTGTTATTTTTCTACTAACAGCCACCATTGGTGTACTACAAAATAAACCTATATTTACTCCAGGGGTGGCAAATAAAGCATCTTTTGTACTATATGCTAAATCACAACTTGCAACTAATTGACATCCAGCTGCAAAAGCAGCTCCATGTACTTTGGCAATCACTGGTTTTCTTCCTTCAACAATTTGCAACATTAATTTTGAACAAAGGTTAAATAGTTTTTGATATCTTTGTCTTTTCTTTAGTCCTTTTACTTCTTTAAGATTGTGACCAGAGCTAAATCCCTTTCCAGCACCCTCAAGAATAATAACCTTTATATTTTTATTATTATCAAGTTTTTTAAAAACTTTTATTAAATCATTGAGATTTTTTGTAGATAAAGAATTGTATGTTTTTGGATCATTTATAATTACTCTAGAAATTTCTTTTTCTTGATTAATGACTTTTATATTCATCAAGATTATTTAAGTTTACCTTCTTCTCTCATCTTTGCTCTGATTTTTGTAGCTGATATTTCCTGGATTTCTTTAGACAATTCAATTTCCTCAATTTTATAACCCACTCCTCTGCCATAACAAATATTTGTAATATTAGGCACCATCATAATTTTAAATTGACCCTCGAATTCTGGATTTAATCTATCTTCAATATTTTTTTTAACCGTTTCAAAATCAAATGGATTATCGTCAACACCTTGAACATCTCTTATTTGAATGCATACTTGACCGGTTTTTTTAATTATTTCTTTAAATAAGGTATAGTGACCATCATGAAATGGTTGCCATCTTCCTAACATTTGTGCTGTTGGTTTTTTATTATCCCATTGATAAGCCATTATTTTATCTCCTTTAATATTTTCGGCGCCCAATTTTTAGCATCTTGTGTTGTAACATGAAAGTTATACTTCTCAGGTTTTACGAACATTTTATTAGTATCATCAAATCTACCTTCTTTTATAGTATCAACCCAAATAATAAAATCTGCTGGAAAAAGAGCTCTTGCAGCGGGAGTTGGACAAACAAAGTCCGCAACAACATGATTGCCTTGATTTTTATACTCCTGAGCTTTTGACCACATTCTCTTTGCTTGTCTGGTCCTTCCTTCAGCAGAAAAATCCCAATCATTTGCCTCCTTTCTTACCTCGTCTGCATTTAGCCATTTTGCTTTTAACAGAGGAACTAGCTCTGAAGCCAAAGTAGTTTTGCCTGAACCAGGGAGGCCCATTATAAGAATTATTTTCATATTATATCAAACTATTAGCAACCCACTTATGAAACTGATGGGTTGGCTGATCCATTACAGGAGAAAAGTTTCCTCCATTATAAACTGGGGAATATCTTCCGTCTTGCATTCCTTCAATTGCATTAATATCTTCTATCATAACATCTTTCCAAAACCTTGCATTTTCTTTTCTTAAGTCTTTTAACTCTTCTCCATTCGCACTATCGTTTCCGATATAGTACATTTGCATATGTTCTTTGGTTTTGCATATTGAAAGTGGCTCTAACCAGAAAACATAAAAATGATCAATATGTAAACCAATCATAACATTAGGAAATAAAGCTATATATTCTGAGTTTTTTAACATATTTTTATCCCAGTTTGGAAAAACATTAAATTTTTTATTACCTTTAACTGGTTGTTCATATTTTTTACTTCCTTGTCCAGCGAATCTATTTGGTAATCCTTGAATATGGTAATGGTCGTTAATATTAGAAACTTTATTTAGCTCAGGATGTATAGTTGGGAGATGGTAACTTTCACAATAATTTTCAATAGCAAATTTCCAATTACAATTCACATCTAAATTAAAATAACCATAATCATTTGAATGAACTATTAAATCTTGATCTTTTTTATTAATAAATTGAGACCATCGTTCTTCTAATGGTTTGATATACTCGCCAAAATCAATTTCATTAGAATTAATATTTACAAAAATAATATCCATCCAAACCTTAGTTTTAACTTCTTTTAGATGACTTTTGCTTTTATCAAATTTTTCTGATTGATGTTTATTTAGACCTCCAATGTGGGGAGTTGCCACTAAATTACCCTCCCAATCATAAGACCATGAATGATAGGGGCATCTAATAACATTTTTTAAATTACATTTTTTTTCAATAAGTTTAAAACCTCTATGACTGCATACATTATGAAAAACTCGAATCCTCTTATCTTTACCTCTTACTAATATTAGAGGAATCCCCAGTAGATTGTATGGCTTAATATCTCCTACATTTGGTATTGAGCTGCCCACCCCAACTACGGACCATTTGTCACAAAAAATTCTCTCTTTCTCATAAGATAAATAGTCCTCGCTAACATAGCACTCATTTGGAAGACCATTTGCAGCCTCAATTGGCCTATTCACGGCTTCAATTTTTTTGATATCCAATATTTTTGAAAGGATTTTACTTTTGTATTTTTGGTCCACAAAAAAAATTATCATGAGCATCATTTTTGGCAACAAATTTCGATCAGAGATAGCTGCTGAATTTCTTTGACAGCTTTTTTAAAAAAGATAATGATCTGAAAAAATGAATTTTTCACTAGAAATTAGTCCTAATACAGACTTAAACACAGTTCCTTCAGTGAATGATGTTTACATCACTATGCTTCCTGGTGGGGATTATAAAGAAACGGCTCAACAAGCAGTTGAGTTAGTAAAAAAGGGCTTTAACCCTGTCCCTCATTTTCCCGCTAGATCAATGCATAATGAAAAAGAGCTAAAAGACTACGTTAATATGTGTAAAGATGGAGGGGTCAAACAAGCTTTGATAATAGGAGGTGGTAGAGAGCCTTTAGGAAAATTTGATAGTTCATTTCAACTTTTAGAAACAGGTTATTTTGAAAAAATGAAGATAGGAATTGCTGGACACCCAGAGGGGAGTCCTGATATATCCGACTCAGATTTAGAAAAAGCTATGATAGATAAAAAGCCTTATGCTGATTATATTGTAACACAATGGTTACTTGATCCTCAGCCTATTATAGATTTTATTTCTAAGCAAAGCATACCAGTTCATGTGGGAATTACTGGGCCACTAAAAATATCTAGCTTAATTAAATTTGCTAATATAGTAGGAGCAAAAAATTCCTTAAACTTTCTTAAGTCTAATTTTGCTAAGGCATTAGATTTATTGAAACCTAAAGACCCTAATGATTTAATTGGGAAAGTTAAATCGCATACTGATAACTTCCACATTTATACATTCGGCGGCTTGAAGGAAACTAACAAGTGGTTGAAGGAGAATAGTTATGTCTAAAGAAGTTGACTATACTAAAGTTAAACATGTTACTTCTGTTGATCAATCAGATAGAGAAGTACCATACAATTTACGACAAAGTGGGCCGACTAAAGTTGAAATGTTGATTTCGACTAGAGTGAGAAAATCACCATACTGGCATTTATCTATGCAAGCGGGCTGTTGGAGAGCTACAGTTTACAACAGAATTTACCATCCAAGAGGTTATGTAAAACCTGAGGACGGTGGAGCAATGGTTGAATATGATGCTATTGTAAATCATGTAACAATGTGGAACGTGGCTGTTGAAAGACAAATAAGAGTTAAAGGTCCAGATGCAGAAAAATTTACTGACTACGTTATAACAAGAGATGCAACAAAGATTTCTCCGATGAGAGCAAGATACGTTATTTTATGTAATGCTTACGGTGGAGTTTTAAATGATCCAATTCTTTTAAGAATTTCTAAAGATGAGTTTTGGTTTTCATTATCTGACTCTGATATTGGATTGTATTTACAAGGTGTTAATGCAGATGGAAGATTTAATTGTACCATTGAGGAAATAGATGCATGTCCAGTTCAAATTCAAGGTCCTAAATCAAAAGCTTTAATGAAAGATCTTTGTGGAGATCAAGTTGATTTTGATAATATGCCTTTCTATGGTTTAGCTGAGGCTAAAGTTGGAGGAAGAGATGTTGTAATTTCACAATCAGGTTTTTCCGGAGAAGCTGGTTATGAAATATACCTAAGAAATGCAACTTTGTATGCTGAGGATATGTGGAATGCGGTATTAGCAGCAGGAAAAAAACATAACTTGATGGTTATTGCACCTGCACACCATAGAAGAATTCAAGCAGGTATTCTTTCTTGGGGCCAAGACATGGATCAGCAACATAATCCTTTCCAATGTAATTTAGGTTATCAAGTTTCTTTATCAGGTAAAGGAGAGTGGAATAAAAAAGCAGATTATGTAGGCAAAACCGCCCTTGAGAAAATGAAAACAGATATTAAAGCAGGTCAGAAACCATATAAACTTCACCTAGTTGGAATGGAACTGGGCGGCAAACCAATTGATGATTATGCACCTGACTTTTGGCTAGTATCACCTGAAAATGGTGGTGATCCTGTAGGATTTCTTACTTCACCATGGTGGCATCCAGAAAAAAAAACAAACATTGCAATGGGATATGTTCCTTTTGATGGAACTTTAAACCCTAATGGATTTCCCAAAGGTAAGGTTGGAACTAAATTTAAAGTTCATCTTCCAGAAAAATATTCAGATACTCCAGGAACACCTGTTGATGCTGTGGTTGTGGATATTCCATTTAAAGAGTCATTCAACGCAAATACAAGAGAAGTTGTAAAAGGGTAAATTCAATAAAGGGGAGCTAATTTCGGCTCCCCTTTTTCAATTCTGATGACTAAAAGTTTCTTAATAGCTGTTTGCATTATTATTACGATTGCATTAATAATATTTCCTCTGATAGTTTCATATAAAGCGCAAAAAAGTAAAAAAATGAATAAAGATGTTCACTGAATTTTTAAATATTATTTTTAAATCTATTAAATTAGATAAGTCACTTTATTCAGATAATAAAAATTTTGGCGAAGCGTCGATTTATTATGCTGTGATTATAATTTTATTAACTTCATTAATAAGTACAATACCTGGTTCGGCATTTACGCAACACATGAGTGCGGTATTTGGAATTAGTGATCATAAAGGACCCTCTATAAGGTCAATTTTGATTCTATCTTTTTTAGTTTGGTTAATTAAAACTGCTTACCTTTACTTTTTTGGCGTAGTGATATTTCGTAGCAAATCAACAAAGTGCTCGTTTAGAAAACTCTTAATTTTAGTGGCATATGCGAATGCGCCCTTTATCTTTTACATGTTTATTTTTGATATTAGTCTTATATATTTAACATTTATTCCTTATGCCTGGTATTGTGTAAGTTTGATTATAGGAATAAAAGAAGCCTTAAAATATGAGAATTATTTTAAGTCAATAATTTTAACTTTAGGTCCCCAGATAGTATTTTTTACTTGGTTTTTAAGCCAATTTTCAAGCGTTAGTAATGTTACTTTGAGTTAAAGAGGAAAAATTGTCTTTGATAATCTACAAGATTTACAAACTTTAAAACCTGTAAGTATTAAGTTTTGTAATACACTCTCATCTTTTCTTTTACATTCATCACATACATTGTCTAAATCTTCTAAATCTTTCTCTTTTATTTCTGATTGGTCCAAATATTTAATCATTATCTGTGAGTCCCGCTCCTGCTGCTCCAATTTTTAAACTATCAGTTTCATCAACGAAAGTTTTTTCTGACAATTTATATAAACTCTTCCAATCTTGATCTTTAAAATTATCTTTATTCTCTACAAAACTTATTTCAATATTATTTGCATTTATCGGGCATTCATCAGAAAATTTTTTTGATGATAAACTTAGATTAAAATTTAATAAAAAACTATATTCATCAAATTTATAAAGAATTTTTTTTCCTATTTCTTCTGAACTTCTACTAAGAAAAGGTAAAACTAAAAATGGGTAAGCAACTTTATTCAAATGTATTTTTTTAAATTTTTCAATATTTTTAACCTGGTCTAAAAAACTAATTCCAAAAATAATTGGACAATATGGATATTTATTAGTTTGATTGTTTTCATTAACTAAATTTAAATTCTCATATTGATTGCCTTCTTTAGAATTCAAATATTGATTCAAATTTTTGACTCCAGCCAATCCAAATAACTCCAAAATTTTGATACCCTTGCCTACTTCCTCTGCGACCCCCCAAGAAAAACCAGCTGCTTTACTTGCTCTTTTTGAAGTTGTCTCTATTTCGCTAAATGATTTCATTTTAAAAATTATAAACCCATTGTTGATCATAATTTTTTAATTCATTCGGTAGTGGTGCGCCTTGAAACATACATATTCTTAGCCATTTGTCTGATCTAGGATCAAATTTGAGCGCACCAAAAAAAGATAATTTTAATCTTAACATATCAACTGGTGCAACATCTTTAGCAATTGTATTATCTTGTATCTCGGCATAGGGAAATTTATCTATAATGAATGCCCTTCTAACCACATGTCTTAATGAAGGGTATTTGGCTAAAAATTCATCAATTTTTAAACTTTTTTTTAAAATACTTAATTGTTCGTACAATTTTTTAATGTCTCTAGCAATGGCCAAGGGTTGTTCTAGTTCAGATCCCGTCTCTTTAAATCTATCTGAATATCTTGGCTCCTCTTTGTTTTTTGAAATAAACCAAAAATTATTAATATTTTCTTTTTTATTAAAATCAATTTTTAAAATATTTGGATATCTATTTTCAATTATATTTTTTAAATCTTCAACAGTTCTGTGAGTTGGTATATTAAAATATTTTTCCTCATCTGAACTCATTTCTTTAATTAAAGGTTTTACAATATTGTCAAATGGTTCCATCATTATTGAAACAACATATTCAATACATTCGTCACACGTTTGTTCTTCTAACCATAAATAAATTTCATTGAACGGAAATTTAGTGCCAAAATCAAACTTAGTTTCTAAAAAAATTAAAGTTTTTTTGATATTCTTAAGTAGTGAATTAATCTTTTTTTTTTGATATTCACTTTCTGTATTCCAACTTGTTATGTTTTTTACAGAATTCTTTAAACTTTTTTTAAATAAACTGATTTCAGTTTTCTCAGCATATTTAATCTCTCTAATTTTTTTTAAAGCTTTTTCTCTGCATAAAATCCAATTATTTAAAAGCGTTGGATGATTAACTATAAATGGCGCCATTCCTAGTCCTGTAGAATTACCAATACCTAAACTTTTACAAATTTCAGGATTTAGTTTCACTGCAGATTTTGGATTTTTTGATTTTGCAACGTGATTCACTTGGTCAAATGTAAATTGCCTCACTAGATAAACTAACATCATTTCAAGCCTAAATGGGCCATTTATCTCCTCTCTATTTTTAATCCTAAATCTGTCTGCAAGCCCAAATTTTCCAGAACCATATACAGCAGTTGTTCTATAGAGATAACCTACTTTGCTCAAAAGTTCTAAATCTGGTTGTTTGCCATTGCTCAAACTTTCAACTACATGATCAAATATTCTTAGAGATTTATTTGCTCTTGATAGAGTAAGTTCTTTGTAAGATAGTCTCCCAACTTCTTGCTTAGGAACCTCATTCTTTAGTCTTTCAATATCTTGCTTGGAGGGAACACCATCATGCAATGTAAATGCAGCATCCCATTTAGTTGCGATTACTCTATCAGATCTTTCATGATTATTAATTTTATTAGCAAAACAAATTAATGAGTAAACCCTATTTTTTTTTTTAAATGAATAAATAGCAGTGCCAAATCCATTTTTATCTAAATTAAATAAATCGTTACTATATTCCCAATCTTTAAACTCATCTAAAAAACTTCTTAAAAAAGATAATTTAGATTGGTGAAATGAACCCAGTTTTGATAACTTCATTATTACATTTGGATCTCTTAATTGAATTTGCATTTAAATATTTTTATAAAAATTATACCAATTATTACCGAGTATATCGTTTATTTCATCATCAGAAAATCCGATTTTTTTTAAACCAATATCTAAATTTGAAAATCCTCTGGCATCTGTAAACCAATTTGGTTGTTTAGGAAAACCAGGTTTATTTTTTGACCCCTCGCCATAATTTTTTTTTTTAGACCATGTTCCATTTCTCATCCATTCCACAATCAAATCTGGCTGGTTTAAACATAAGTCAGAACCAATACCTATATTTTTTACATTCATTATATCTGCGGTTTTAGCTACCATTTCACAAAAGCTATCTAAAGTGCAATTTGAATTATCTTTTAAATGATGAGGATATAAGGAAAAACCCAGCATTCCACCACTGTCTGCTAATGCCTTTAACAATTCATTAGATTTATTTCTTTTTGCGCCATGCCAAAAAGTTGGATTTGCATGAGTAATTGCGATTGGTTTTTCGCTAAATTCTATTGCATCAAGAGTACTTTTCTCTGCTGAATGAGACATATCTATTACAATACCTACCCTATTCATTTCTTTAATTACTTCTTTCCCAAAATTTGTAACTCCACTATCAATTTTTTCATAGCAACCAGTTGCTAGCAATGATTGATTGTTATAAGTCAATTGCATGAATCGACATCCATGCTCATGAATTTTTTCAACTAGATAAATATCATCTTCAATCGGTGAGCAATTTTGAAATCCAAAAAAAATTGCTGTTTTACTCTCTTCTTTTGCTTTATCGATGTCTTTAAAGTTTCTTCCTAAAAATATTAAATCAGAATTTTCCTTGAAATAAAGTTCCCACTTTTTTAATTCATCTAAAAATTCGTCATAATCTTCGTGATAAACAATTGTTACATGAACAGCATCTAGCCCCGCTTGTCTATTAATTTCAAAAATTTCTCTTGACCAGTTACAGTACTGAAGATTATCAATTTTATAATTCATGATTTAGAAATATTATACATACCAACATGTATTTCCAATTACTATAAATTTTATTGAAATTTTAACTATATTTTGAAATAAAGTTTAAAACAAAAACTAATGAGTAAAAAAATAAAACTTAAAGTTTCAATAGTAATGGGTAGTCAATCAGACTACAAAATAATGAAATTAGCTGAAAAAACTCTTAACAAGCTGGGTGTCTTATATGAAACCAAAATTATCTCTGCCCATAGAACACCCAAAAGAATGTATAAATATGGACTTAATGTAGAAAAAAAAAATATTGGAGTGATAATAGCTGCTGCTGGAGGATCGGCACATTTACCTGGGATGATTGCTGCATTAACCTCAGTACCTGTGCTTGGGGTACCAATTGAAAGTAAAAAATTAAGAGGCTTAGACAGCTTGTTATCAATAGTTCAAATGCCAAAAGGAATTCCTGTTGGAACTTTGGCCATAGGTGAGGATGGTGCAATTAATTCAGCGTTGCTTGCTGCATCAATAATAAGTAATACTGACCCACAAATTAAACAAAAATTAAAAAACTGGAAAGCTTTACAAACAAAAGCTGTAAAAAAAGTTCCTAAATAATGTCTAAAATTAGACTTGGTATTCTTGGTGGTGGCCAGCTCGGAAGCATGTTGTCTGCAGCCGCTAAAAAATTAGATGTCAAAAGTATAATTTTTAGTGATGATAAATATGCTCCTGCTCAAAAATTCTGTGATGAGTTTATTTTTGCAAAATATGATGATAAAAATAAGATTTATGAATTCTCGAGAAAAGTAGATTATATCACTTTTGAATTTGAAAACATTCCTTATGATACTCTAGAAGAATTAAGTAAATTAAAGCAAGTTTCACCTAAACCTTCAATAAATAGAATAATACAACATAGGCTCGCAGAAAAAGATTTCGTAAATAAATTAAATCTCAGGACGACTAGATATGTTCATATTGAAAATAAAAAAGATCTAGAACCGCTAACTGATTTTTTACCAGGTATTTTAAAAACAACAACTATGGGTTATGATGGGAAAGGGCAATATCCTATTAATAATATAAATCAAATTTCAAATTTAAATATTGATTTTACAAAAAAATATATTTTAGAAAAATTGGTGAAACTAAAAAAAGAGATTTCAGTCATCGTTACTCGATTTGGAAATAATAAATATGAAATTTATGAACCAATTGAAAATATACATGAAGAACAAATTTTAAAATATTCAAAAATTCCTGCTGATATAAGTACAAAATTATACAGTCAATCACAACAGTGGTCAGTTCAGATTGCTGAAGAGCTTAAATTTATTGGTACACTTTGTGTTGAATTTTTTATAGATAGAAATGACAATTTATATGTAAATGAAATTGCTCCAAGAGTTCACAACTCAGGACATTTAACAATCAATGCTTTCAACATAAGTCAATTTGAAAATCACGTAAGAGCAGTATGTGCTTTGAAACAAATCAAGTTAAAGAAAATATCAAATGCAAGAATGATTAATTTAATAGGAAATGACATAATTCCATATAGAAAAAATTTAAAATTAGATAAAAATCAATATTTTTTTGATTATCTTAAAAAAGAGATTAAAGAAAAAAGAAAAATGGGACATATAACAATTTTAAAAAATGATTAAGTCAATTGAAGGTAACTTTAATCATCCTGAGGTAAATGAGCTTCTCAAAAATCACTTCATTGAATTAAGAAGTGCTTCTCCTGTCGGAAGTGCTCATGTATTAGATATTAAGGGCTTGAATGTACCTTCAATTAAATTTTGGAGTCTATGGGAAAATAATAATTTAATGGGATGTGGGGCTTTAAAATTTCTTGAAAAAGGTCATGGTGAATTCAAATCAATAAGAATACACAATAATTTTAGAAACAAAGGTAATGGAATGAAAGTTATTAATCATCTTGTTTATGAGGCAAAAAAATTACAAATTAAGAGATTAAGTATTGAGACTGGTTCTGGGGATTTTTTTATTCCAGCAAGAAAATTGTTTGATAAATGCGGTTTCAAGCCATGTCCACCGTTCGCACACTATAAAGAGGATATAAATTCACTTTATTTAACAAAACTTTTGGAAGTAACGTTTTTCAATGGGAAGGAACAAGATGGTTCAAAGAAATTTTACATTCCGAAAGATTTCATGCATCTTTAGGTAGACAATTTATATTCACTTTTATAATTTTACTAATACAGCTGCCTTTAGGTATAGCTATTGCTTTAACTATGCCTAAAAAAGGTTGGGGCGTTCCTGTTTGTTTAATTTTAATGTCAATGCCGTTATTAATACCTTGGAATGTAGTAGGGGCTATGTGGAATATATTTGCTCTTCCTGATATAGGTTTTCTTGGAAATTCTTTAAATTCACTTGGTTTTGATTATAATTTTACTCAACAAAGTGGAGATGCTTGGTTCACAACTATTCTTATGGATGTTTGGCATTGGACTTCTTTAGTAGTTCTTTTATCTTATGCAGGGTTAAATTCAATTCAGCCAGCATACTATCAAGCTGCAGAAATAGATGGTGCTAGTAGATGGGATGTTTTTAGATATATAGAACTACCTAAAATGAAAAAAGTTTTAACTTTAGCTATACTTTTAAGGTTTATGGATAGCTTTATGATCTATACTGAACCTTTTGTTTTAACAGGAGGTGGTCCTGGTAATGCAACAAACTTTCTATCATTAGATTTAGTAAAAATGGCGTTAGGTCAATTTGATCTCGGACCTGCAGCTGCTATGTCACTAATCTACTTTTTAATTGTACTTTTAATGTGTTGGGTTTTCTATAGCTTAATGATGAAGGATGAGGGCAGAACATGAAAAAAATAAAATGGACGGTGCCAACATTATATATAATTTTTTTAATGTTACCTATTTATTGGTTGTTAAATATGTCATTTAAATCAACTACTGAAATTATAAATGTTTATTCATTGTGGCCACAAGATTTTACTTTAGATAATTATAAAACAATATTTACAGATAGCACCTGGTATATGGGTTATATTAATTCTATTACATATACTGTTTTTAATACTTTAATTTCTGTATCTGCAGCACTTCCTGCTGCGTACGCCTTTTCAAGATACAAATTTTTAGGAGATAAACATTTATTTTTCTGGCTTTTAACAAACAGAATGGCTCCACCAGCCGTTTTTGCTTTACCTTTCTTTCAATTTTACTCATCAGTAAATTTATTTGATACACATATAGCTATTGCGCTATCTCACTGTCTCTTTAATATTCCTCTTGCTGTTTGGATATTGGAAGGATTTATGTCTGCTGTTCCTAAAGAATTAGATGAAACTGCATATGTAGATGGTTATTCTTTTCCTAAATTTTTCTTTAAAATTTTTATACCTACAATAGCTGCAGGAATAGGTATTACTATGTTTTTCTGTTTTATGTTTTCTTGGGTTGAATTATTGTTAGCAAAAACTCTTACTGCTACAATAGCTAAACCAATTGCAGCTATAATGACAAGAACCTCAAGTACTTCAGGTTATGAGCTTGGTTTGTTGGCAGCAGCTGGAAGTTTAACTATTTTACCTGGAGCAGTAGTAATTTATTTTGTGAGAAATTATATTGCTAAAGGTTTTGCAATGGGGAGAGTATGATTTTTACAAATCTATATGCATCTAGCTGGTCTACGGTTGGCGAACCGAAAGAAAAAGGTCTTTTTGATTTTGATTTTATAACATGGATGGCTTGGACTTGGCCTACAGCAAGTTTTTTTATTTTTATAGCTCTTTGCATCACAGTTATGTATTTCTGGGAAAAAAAAGTTCCAGGAGGAAGCCCTAGAAAAGGAATATTAACTTTAAACACAACAAGAGGAGACAGATTGTTTGTTTCACTTCTTAGTGCAGCATTTATTCATCTAGCTTGGCTTGGATTGACAGATTTAAACCTTTGGTTTGCTACATTTATTTCCTCTTTATTTGCAGTATTTGTCTTTAGATATGTATAAAAAATGAAAAAAATTGTAATTATTGGAGCTGGCGCAATGGGTTCAGCTTTTGCTGTTCCATGTGCCGATAATTCTAATCAAGTTTTTTTAGTTGGCTCATTTTTAGAAGATAAATTAATACAAGAAATAAAAAGTCTAAATAATTTTCATCCTGTTTTAAAAAGTCAATTACCAGAAAATATAAAAGTTCTTAAATTTTCTGAATTTGATAATAAATTAAAAGAAAATATTGATTTATTAGTTGTAGGAGTTAGTTCAAAAGGTATTCAATGGATTGGAGATGAAATTTCTAAATTTTACAAAAACACAATAGATATTTTGTTATTAACCAAAGGCTTAGCTGTGATTGATGATAAATTTGAAACTTTAGCAGAGAAACTAAATAAAATTTTAATAAAAAATGGGCTCAAAAATTCAAAAATCTCGGCTGTTGGCGGACCATGTCTGGCAAATGGTTTGGTTAATAGAATAAATAGTAGTGTTGTACTTGCAAATGAAAATTTAGATATTGTCAAAAATATTGGAAAAATGATTTCTACAAAATATTATTCGACGGAGTACTCTAATGATTTAATAGGAGTAGAAGTATGCGCGGCAACAAAAAATATTTATTCTATGTTAATAGGCGCTTCTGAAGGTTTGAGCAGTAATTCTTTAGATAATCAAATTAAAAATAAGTATTACCTTAATACTGCTGCCTCTTTAGCTTATAAATCAGTTTCTGAAATGAAAATTTTAACAAAAAAATTAAATGGTAAAGCAGAAACTGCATATGGTTTATCTGGATTGGGAGATTTATATGTGAGTTCGGCTGGAGGAAGAAATAGTAAAATGGGATATTATCTTGGTCAAGGTCATTTATTTAAAGAAGCTAAAGAAAAATTCATGAAAGACATCACTGTTGAGGGGGCTGATTTAGCTTTTGAAATTGGACCAAAAATTCTTCAAGAGTTTGATAAAAAAGAATTTCCATTACTTATTAGTGTGATTGAAAGTATTTATAATAACAAAAAATTGGAAATTAGTTGGTAATATTAAAATAAACCTTCTATTTCACCTTTATTATTAAGCTTAATTGAGTCTGCAGCGGGAACTCTTGGTAAGCCAGGCATCGTCATAATAGCTCCACAAACAACAACTATAAACTCAGCACCAGATGAAAGTCTTATTTCTCTGATTGGCAGCGCGTGACCAGTCGGAGCACCCTTTAAACTGGGATCAGTAGAAAAACTATATTGAGTTTTAGCAACACAAATAGGTAATTCGTCATATCCAGCTTCTTCAAAACTTTTGAGCTGTTCTCTAATTTTAGTATCCGCTATAACCTCATCAGCTCTATAAATTTCTTTTGCAATTGTCTCTATTTTATTGAAAAGAGGTGTTTTACTTTCATATAAAAATTTAAATTTAGACTCATTTTTTTCACATAAATCCACAACATGAGCAGCGAGATCTTTCGTTCCCTCACCACCATTTGCCCAATGAGTACACAGACTAGCTTTAACTCCCAGATCATCACAAAAATCTATTAAAGCCTTAACTTCTTTATCGGTATCTTTAATAAAATGATTAACTGCTATTGCAACAGGTAATCCAAATTTTTTAACATTTTCAACATGCCTTTGAAGATTAACTAATCCTTTCTTAAGAGCTTCAACGTTTTCATTTTTTAAATCATCTTTAGCAACACCACCATGCATTTTTAATGCTCTTATAGTTGCAACTATTACTACACAGCTTGGTTTCAAATTTGATTTTCTGCATTTTATATCAAGAAACTTTTCAGCACCTAAATCCGCACCAAAGCCAGCTTCAGTAACCACATAGTCTGCAAGCTTAAGTCCTGTTTTTGTCGCAATAACAGAGTTACATCCATGAGCAATATTTGCAAATGGACCTCCATGAATAATGGCAGGATTATTTTCTAAAGTTTGTGTCACATTAGGTCTAATTGCATCTTTAAGTAAGACGGTCATAGGACCTTGTGCTTTTAAGTCCTTAGCGTAAATAGGTTTTTTTTCCCTAGTGTAAGCAACAGTAATGTTTCCAATTCTTTTTTCTAAATCTTCAAGATTATTAGCTAGACAAAAGATTGCCATTATCTCTGACGCGACAGTGATATCAAAACCATCTTCTCTGGGAAAACCGTTTGCAACACCACCTAAATTTATATTAATTGATCTAAGAGCTCGATCATTCATGTCTAAAACTCTTCTCCAAACAATTCTTCTTACGTCTATATTTAATTTATTTCCCCAATAGATATGATTATCAATTAACGCGGATAAAAGATTATGAGCTGATGTGATTGCATGAAAATCACCTGTAAAATGTAAATTAATTTGCTCCATTGGAACTACTTGTGCATAGCCACCACCTGCCGCACCGCCTTTCATTCCAAAAGAGGGACCTAAACTTGGCTCTCTTAAACAAACAATGGATTTTTTTCCTATTTTATTTAACCCATCATTTAAACCAACAGAAGTTGTTGTTTTTCCTTCACCCGCTGGTGTTGGAGTTATTGCAGTAACTAATATCAACTTTCCATCAGGTTTATCTTTTAATTTATCAAGATATTCCAAGTTAATTTTAGCAATATGTCTACCCATGGGACTGAATGCAGCACTTTCATCAGGAACTTCAACTTTTGACAATATATCATTGATTGGTTGCATTTTTGCTTCTCTTGCAATTTGGATGTCTGATTTTACTTCACTCATTAAAAGTCCTATATAAATATTAAAAAAGTTGATCGATTAGTATCTCTTTTTAAAGCCTTTGGAAATATCTAAAAATTATATATAAAAAAAATATGAACTATTTCTATTCTTTATTATAAAATTTATTAATGCAAAAATATTCGATATTTAATTTAGTAAAAAATGCTTTATCAAATCACGAGAATTGGGATTTAGCTTGGAAGGATCCAACTCCAAAAAAAGAGTATGACGTAGTTATTATTGGAGGTGGAGGCCACGGTTTAGCAACCGCATATTATCTAGCAAAAGAGCATAATATTACCAACGTTGCAATCATAGAAAAGGGCTGGATTGGTGGTGGAAATGTTGGACGTAATACAACAATAATTAGGTCTAATTATATGTACGACGACAATGCTTTGTTTAGTGAGTTTGGAATGGATCTATGGAGAAGTATGAGCCAAGATTTAAATTACAATGTTATGTTTTCTCCAAGAGGAATTATAAATCTTGCCCACTCTGATGCGCAAATGAACATTTATGCAAGAAGAGGAAATTCAATGAGGCTCAATGGGATTGATGCTGTTCTTCTCAATAGGGAGCAAGTTAAAGAAATAATTCCAATGGCAGATTTTTCAGAAAATGTACGTTTTCCAATTTTTGGTGGATTGATGCAACCGAGTGCAGGAACCGCAAGACATGATGCAGTTGCTTGGGGTTATGCAAGACAAGCTGACTCAATGGGAGTAGATATAATTCAGAATTGTGAAGTAGTAGGATTTGATGTTTCAAATGGAAAAATAAAAGGAGTTAGAACCTCAAGAGGGGATATTAGTGCAAAAAAAATAGGTTTATGTGTTGCTGGAAGTACAAATATTTTAGCAGAAAAACTTAATATGACTTTACCAATCGAAACTCACCTTCTTCAAGCATGCGTTTCAGAACCAGTTAAACCAGTTTTAGATAGAGTTGTAACTTTTGGAGCTGGACACTTTTATATAAGTCAATCAGACAAAGGTGAAATGGTTATGGGTGGAGACTTAGATGGATATAATAGTTACGCACAAAGAGGAAATCTCCCAACGCTTCAACATGTTTTAACAGAGGGAATTGCAATGATGCCATTTTTAAGCAAATTAAAAATGCTTAGAACTTGGGGCGGAATTATGGATATGTCTATGGATGGCTCTCCTATAATTGATAAGACACATATTGAAGGTTTATATTTAAATTGTGGTTGGTGCTATGGTGGTTTTAAAGCAACTCCAGCATCAGGATGGACTTTTGCTCATACAATCGCACAAGATAGAGTTCATAAATTAAATTCTGGATATAGCTTAAACAGATTCAACACAGGTCACTTACTTGATGAAAAGGGGCTTGGGACCAGAACTTGGATTTCATAAATGCTACATATTAAGTGTCCCCATTGTGGAATGAGATCACAAAATGAATTTTCCTATGGAGGAGATGCGACGGTTAAAAGACCAGAACTTAATAAAGATATATCAGATCAAGAATGGAATGATTTTGTTTATAATAGAAAAAGTTTGAGAGGTAAACACTGGGAATTGTGGCAACATTTATCAGGTTGTCGACAATGGATTAAAGTTGAGAGAGACACAGCAACACATGAAATTTTTAACACTCTTAAAGCAAATGAGGATATTTCTCAATGACACAAAGTTTTAGATTAGAAAATGTTGGATTAATTAATAGAAACAAAAAAATCTCATTTAAATTTAATGGTAAAAAATATTATGGATACGAAGGTGACACATTAGCTTCTGCATTAATAGCAAATGGAGTTCATTTAATCGGTAGAAGCTTTAAATATCATAGACCAAGAGGTTTTTTTGGAGCAGGGGTTGATGAACCTTATGCGATTGTTCAATTATATAGAAATGGTGAGACAGAACCGAATATAAAAGCAACTGAACAAGAACTTTTTGATGGTTTAGTTGCGACAAGTGTAAATTGTTGGCCCAGTGTAAAATTTGATATTGGAGCAATAAATAATTTTTTAAAAATATTTCTACCTGCGGGATTTTATTACAAAACATTTATGTGGCCAAAAAGTTTTTGGTATAAAGTTTATGAACCATTTATCAGAAAAGCAGCAGGTCTTGGCGTTGCTTCTATAAAACATGATAAGGAAAGATATGAGCATAAATACGAATATTGTGATTTATTAATAGCCGGCTCAGGACCATCGGGTTTAGCAAGTGCATACGCAGCTGCAAAAAATGGTGCACGAGTAATTTTAGCCGAAGAAAAATCTAGATTTGGTGGAACTTTACTTACGAGTGATGTCAATATTGGAAATAAATCAGGCAAAGAGTGGGCTGAAGGAATTATTGCTGAACTTACAGAAATGCCTAACGTTACTATTAAAAATAGGTCGCAGGTTTTTGGATATTACGATCATAATATGTTAGTTATGTCTGAAAGGATTAGTGATCACCTTCCAAAAACAAAAAAATTCCATCCAAAACAGAGACTTTGGTACATAAGAGCGAAAGAAGTTCTAATTTCTGCAGGCTCAATAGAAAGACCAATAGTTTTTGGTAATAACGATACACCAGGTGTAATGCTATCGTCAGCAGCAAAAGAGTATTTAAAAGTTTATGGAGTATTAGTTGGAAAAAAACCACTTATTTTTACCAACAATGATAGTGGCTATGAAACTGCTATTGAATTTAAAAAAAATGGTATTGACCCAATTATTTTAGATACTAGAGAAAATCCTCAATCTGAGATAGTTGATGATGCAAAAGAATTAGGAATAAATATAAAATTTTCTTACGTAGTTGTGGCAGCCCAAGGTTATAAAAAAGTAAAATCTGCTGATATTGCAAAAATTTCGGTTAACAAAGAAGAACTAGGAGAAATAGAAAATATTAAATGTGATTGTATATGTGTTTCAGGTTTTTGGACACCTACAATTCATTTAGCATCACAGTCAGGCAACAAAACAAAATTTAATGAAAATATAGATGCATTTGTTCCTGGAAAATCAAAACAAAATGAAACAACTTTAGGTGCTGCAAATGGAGTTTATACATTGGATGAAACTTTAAAAAGCTCTTTTGAAACTGCTCATGAGCTATCTAAAAAAATAACAAATAATGATAACAAAATCTCATTCCCTAACGTTATTGAAAAAAAATCTACAACGCATGATAAATTTTGGTGTGTACCACTACCAAAAGGAAAAAATTATAAACGATTTCTAGACTTTCAAAATGATGTTGCGGTTTCAGATATTGAAATAGCACTTAAAGAAGGCTATCGTTCAATTGAACATGTAAAAAGATACACCACTCTTGGAATGGCAACTGACCAAGGCAAAACAAGTAATCTAAATGGTCTACAGTTAGTTTCTAAAATAGAAAATAAAGTTGTGCCAGCTGTAGGTCATACAACTTTTAGACCTCCATATAGCCCAGTATCCATTGGTGCAATAGTTGGAAGAGAAGTTGGAAAGCACTCAAAACCAACAAGAAAATCTCCAATGCACAATTGGCATGAACAAAATAATGCAGTTTTTGTTGATGCAGGTGTGTGGTTAAGGCCTAGGTATTATAAAATAGGAGATGAAAATTTATTTGAGGCATCAAAAAGAGAAGCAAAAAATGTAAGAACAAACGTTGGTGTTTGTGACGTAACTACATTAGGTAAAATAGATATTAAAGGACCAGATGCAGGAGAATTACTTAATAGAGTTTATACCAATGCATGGTTAAAATTACCAGTTGGCAAAGCCAGATATGGTGTGATGTTGAGAGAAGATGGAATTGTTATGGATGATGGAACAACAACAAGAATTTCAGAAAATCATTATCATATGACAACAACTACTGCCCAAGCAGCAAATGTACTTTCTCACTTGGAATATTATTTACAACTGGTATGGCCAGAATTAAATGTTAATGTAGTTTCAACCACAGAACAATGGGCCGGGGCAGCAATTGCTGGACCAAAATCAAGAGATTTGTTACAAAAATTATTTCCAAGTTGTGATGTATCAAAAGAGGGATTACCTTTTATGGGTTACATGGAAGGCGATTTATTTGGAGTTAAGGCTAGAATATTTAGAATTTCATTTTCTGGCGAGCTTGCTTATGAAGTAAACGTTGAATCTGATAATGGAAACTTTATGTGGGAAAAAATTATTGAAGTCGGTCAAGCTTTTAAAATTCAACCATACGGAACTGAGGCACTATCCACCTTAAGAATAGAGATGGGACACGTTGCAGGCTCAGAACTTGATGGAAGAACAATACCTTATGACAATTCTCTTGAAGGATTAGTAAGTAAAAAGAAAGATTTTATAGGCAAAAGATCTTTAACTAAGGAAGCATTTACAGCCGAAGATAGACAAAAAGTTGTTGGCGTAGTTCCTTTAGATAAAAAGACAAGTATTCCAGAAGGATCTCATTTAGTAAAAGACTCAAATGCACCATTACCTAATCCAAAATTAGGTTTTATTTCAGCTTCGTGTTGGAGTGTTGAATATGATAATCCATTTTCCTTAGCAATATTGAAAGATGGAAAAAATATGATTGGAAAAAAGCTATTTGTAATGTCTCCTCTCAAAAATAAAGTAATTCCAGTTGAGATAGTTTCATCTCACTATGTTGATCCAAAAGGTGAAAGGGTACGATCATGAGTTCGATATCAGCATTAGCAAATGTTCATTTAGCAGGTCAATTTGGTGACCATGAAGGAAAAAATGAAAACAATCTTTTAAGAATCTCTGAGAAAAAAAACTTATTAATAGTTCAAATTGTCCAATATAAAGTTTCTACTGTCTCGTTAGAAAATATTAGTATTGATGGTTTGAAATTAAAAAATGAGCCCTTAAGCGTAACAAATAATAATGATACAAGAATTTTATGGAACGGACCTAAGAATTGGCTCTTAGTATCATCAAAAAAAGATTTAATCACAAATATTTTTCAAAATTTTAAAGAAAATGATTTTGCTGTAACAGACCTATCTCATTCTAGAGCTATAATTGAAATAGAGGGACAAGATGTAAAAGAAGTTTTAAAAAAAGGATGCCCTTTTAATTTTAATACATTAGAGAAAAATAATTCAATAAATTCTACTTATAATGGAATAGCGTTTACCGTTGATATGATAAGCAATAATCCTGATAAAGTAAGATTATTTGCTCTTAGAAGTTTTGGTGAATCATTGTATCACTCGATTACTGATGCATCTTTAGAGTTTGGTTATTATTCAAAATTATAAATTTTCAATCTCGCGTTGCAATATAAACACCGATTGAAGTTATTAAAAAACCTAAAAGATCTAATGAGGTTAAAGTTTCATTTAAGAATAACCAAGCCATAAAAGCCGATGTGGCTGGTATTAAAAAAAATATAGAGACAGTTTTGCTCGCAGAATTATTTTTAATTAAATACATTAAAATTGTAAAAGCACCAAATGATACTAAAAATATTTGATGACTCATTGCTATAATAAAAGTTTGAGAAAAATTAATGTATGGCTTAGTAAACAAAGATATAATAATGATGTGAAAAATTACACCTCCTAAAGCTTGATACATATTACTTACAGATAAAGGTAAATTATCGCTAAGTTTTTTTTGCCATATAGTTGATGATGTAATTGCAATCAAAGCTATCACTGTAGCAATTAACCCTGTAATTGGGATATTTGCACCAATATCAAAACCAAGAACTATAACTGTACCTGTGAAACCAAGCATAACACCGAACCATTGTTTAATTGTCACTTTTTCTTTTAAGATAGGTCCGCTTAAAGCATTAGTTAGGATCGGCTGCAGTGTAACTATTAAAGCTGCTATACTTGTCGGCATTCCTTTTGAAATTGAAAAAAAAACACCACCTAAATAAAATCCATGAAAAAGTACACCACTAAAAAAAGATTCAATTAAATTTTTTTTATTAATAAAAATATTTTTTTTAGAATAAAGAGAAAATAAAAAAAAACCTAGGAAAACAATTGAAAATCTAAAGGCAAGAGCTGCAAAAGGGTCACTATGATCTATAATTGGTTTTGTAGTTATAAATGCTGAAGACCATAGGATAATGAATATAAAAGGAAATATTTTAATCATCTTGATTTATACTAACAAATTGAATGTTATTAATAAAATTTTAACCCTATTATGGACGATTTCTCAATTGAGATAATTAGACAAATCGCATAAATTTATTGAGGGATAATTAATAATGTTTAAAAAATTAACTAAAATATTACTTTTTACAATATCTTTTGTATTTCTAACGGGTTTTGTGCAAGTTGCATCTCTTATAGGCCCTAGTCTTACTATTTTTTCCTCAGGTAATGTTTATAAAGCAGGTGCTCAAATTTTGATTGATAGTGAGATAAAAAAAAAGACAGGAAAAAACTCACTAACCTTAGTTACAGAGGAAATGAAAAAACAAAATAATAAAAAACATTTTAATGAGGATTTTAGGCAACTTGTTAAAAAAAGAATAACACTAGGCCATAAAAAAATTATAAATCAAAATAATCATAAACAATTTAATAAAGAGTTCCAAAAAATTATTGAACAAAGAGTTGAGTTAGTTCATAAAAAATTAGATATTGAAAATATCAATCAATAATATTTAGATATATCAAATTACTTTGTTTGCTCTCCTTGCACCATAGTTCGTAACTTTCACAAATTCTCCATAAATTATTAAATGCTCTTTGAGAAATTTCGAGAGGGAAATGACTTTTAGTATAGTATAAATCAGGAAATTGAATTAATTGTTTTACCATCAATTCTCTTTGAGTCTTTAATAAATTAATTGTTTCCTCTGGGATTTTTTTTTTTGTTTTTTTATCTATAAAATTATTATTTTGCAATTCATTAAACCAATCATCATGAAATTTTCCTGAACTTATGCTTTTATAAGTTTCCGACCCTATAAACGCATCAATAGCATCAATATTAGAAAAGTCTGGATTTGATTTTTTTAATTGAGAAATTTCAATGTATATTTTTTCTGCAACGTATAATACGTACGGTCTATCCTTTGAGCCCATTAATTATTGATGATTTTTTTTCATAGCTGAATTAGCTAAAATTAAATTTGGATCTAAAAATATTTTTGAAGATTTAATATTCTTAAATGACTTAAAGGCGAAAATTGCAATAGGAAGTTCAGTGCAGCCTAAAATAATTTTTTTACATTTCATTTTTAGAAGATATCTTATTGCTGGTCGAATTTTTATTTCTGCATCTTTAACTTTTCCCATTTTTACAAGTTTAATTGCCTGATTTACACAGGATTTTTGTAATTCTTGGGATGGGTTTAATAATTTAAAATTTTTATCAAAAATTTTATTATATACTCCAGTTTTCAAAGTTCCCTCAGTTGCAAGAAGTCCAATTTTTGAATTTTTTTTACA